>JAYTCN010000472.1:0-2789 GCA_043736475.1 Paracoccaceae bacterium | reverse complement strand
GTCGGCGCACTCAAATACCAGGCACCGGCAGCGCCAACCACTGCCAGGCCCGCAAATATTTTCAACCATTTGCGCATGATTATGGCGATATTATACTTTACATACCCGACCAATCGACGTGATTACGACTAGTTGCGGTGGGGAGCGTCGCATGTGGTATTTTGTAGCTGGCGCGATCTTAAATGTGGCTGTTTCCTTGGTCCGGATGGGGCCGATGGGGATCATCAGCGGGGTTCAAAGTGGATACCCGATTCAGGGTCTTCTTGTCGCCGCCATTCTTGGTGCGCTGTTTTGTGGCACCTTGTTCTGGCTTGTCGGCACTTTTGTTTTCTGACCGTTTCACGTCCAGCTTGCCGAATGCCTTATCAAGGGCATCATCGGATTCATCCGCGCCGATCTTGCGGGCGGTTTCGGCGAAGGAGTCAGGGCGCTGATCTTTTGACATGGTCTTGCTTAACCCCATTGCAACTTTGATACAACACCATCAACGTATTCACCCGCGCCGTGGTTCAGCCAAAGGTGCGCGTCGAAGGCTTTGCCGATTTTCTGATACTGCTTGGCTTCGTCGGTCAGCAGGAAGGTTTCACGGGCGACGTTCTTGTTCACAATCGGGCCGATCTCGGAAACGCGGGTTGTGTCGATCTGGAAGGAACGAACACCGCCACCGCGCTGCACAAGGGACAGAACCGCCATTTTGTGCGACGTGCCGCGACGGATTTCAGCACCTTTCTTGCGACCGATGGAGGTTTCGTCAACTTCAACAACTTCGCCATTGCCACCCATCGGCACGTCAAATTCGCCGGTGCGCATTGCTTCACGAACGCGATGCGACATGAACCACGCCGTTTTCAGGGTAACGCCCAAGGTGCGATGAAGCTGGTTGCTGGATATGCCCTTCTTGCTGGCGCAAAGCAGGTAGATCGCCTGCAACCAGACGTGCATTTCAACATGGCTGGACTCGAATATCGTGCCCATTTTCACGGTGAACGGCTTGCGGCATTTGTAGCACTTGTAGAGGCCGGTGCGGGTAGATTTGCCGCCCATCAAGCCAACACGGTCCCGTTCTCCACATACCGGGCAAGTCGCGCCATGCGGCCAGAGCCGTGCTTCTACATAAGCGTAGGCAGCGGTTTCATCGTGGAACTCGGGGCGGGACAGAATAGACATGACATTTCTCCTTTCCCCTTATATCTAAGGATTGCGGCTGGGTATGTAAAGTATAATATCGCCCAAATGTTGGATTCAATCCACTAGTTACCCGGACGCATCGGTACCGTCAGAACCCTGTTCCCGGTCAAAATAGCCAAAGCGCGCGGTCCCATGATATCATTCAAAGCTGAACCATTACTGCTCAACCCACCTGTATACGTGCCGAAAGCCGGCAGAATGACCCGATGGGAATCGATCAGGAAACAGGCGCGACTTTCACCGGAGATCCGGATTTTGGGGTGATAGTGCCCTGATACCTCGCCAAAATTTTCGACATGACCAGCCATGTGGCGAAACGTAAGTCCCAAAAGGTGGGCCTCGAACCGATATTCGCCGCCAAGGTTCAGCGGGCCAGGATCATGATTGCCTGCGATCCAGACCCAATGCCGACCGGCCATCAGCCGAATGAGGGTATCGAGGTCGTTTGGATGCAATGCCTCACCGGCGGCATCATCATCAAAATTATCGCCAAGGCAGATAACTTCCTTCGGGCGCAACCGGTTGATTTCGCCAGCCAGCCGATCAAGCGTATCGCGTGTTTCATAGGGCGGCAGCAAGGCACCGCCACGGCGCGCCATCCGTTCAGATTTTCCCAAATGCAGGTCGGCAACGCAGAGCAATTGTCGCGCTTCCCACCACAGCGCGCCCGAGGGCAAAGCTTCGAGCGATTCCTGATTCAATCTGAATGTATGGCCGATCATCGCGGATACGAAAACGCTATTGGGCGGCGGAAGGCAATAGCGCTTAGGCCAGCCCGGCTTCTGCCAGCATCCTGCGCGCTTCCTCGGCCATCAGCCGTTCTTGGGCCCGGCCCTTGACCGGAACTTTGCCCATCTCGAATAACAGGGGTGCGGCGAGCGGGGTCAGGTGCGGCGCCATCACGTGGTCGATGCGGCCTTGACTGCGTGCCAGCATTTCCTCGATCCGGCTATAGTCGACGAGTCCGCGCATGGCTTCGATTTTGGTGATGCGAAGCAGCAGGTGATTTGGGTCATATTTGCGCAGTGTCTCGTAGAGGATGTCCGAGGAAAAAGTCGCCTGTCTGCCCGATTTGCGTTGGCCGGGCAGGTTCCTTTCGATCAGCCCGGCAATGGTGGCGGCGTTGCGGAAAGTACGTTTCAAAACGGCGCTGGCGCCGAGCCAGCTTTCCAGTCCGTCGCGCAATCCTTGTGGATCAAGCAGCGGAATCACATCAAGGACAGGCTGTAACCCCCATATCAATACAGCATAATCATTTGCCACAAATCCGACCGGTTCGAGGCTCGTTTCCTCCATTCGTTTGGTCAGGATCAGGCCAAGTGTCTGATGCGCATTTCGGCCGGCGAATCCATAGAGGCAAAAAAAAGAGCGGTCGCCACGGGTGAAGGTTTCCGCCAGCAACCGTTCCGGGCGCGGAAGGAGCGAGACCTGGGCCTGCATCGCCAGCCAGGATTGCGAGTAGTCGGGCAACGTTACCCAAGCGTGCGGGTCGGCAAGAAAGCATTGCACGCGGTGCGAGAGTTTTGTCGAAAGCGCCAGTTTCGTGCCTGAGAAGACCGCGATGCGCGGCTCGCGCGATGGGCTTCGGCTGACTTCGACCG
>JAYTCN010000471.1:0-6578 GCA_043736475.1 Paracoccaceae bacterium | reverse complement strand
AGGCGTAGCCAATGCGCCCGGCGGCATAGCGGCAGCGAACATCGCGAACAACCAAACCCTTGATGACGGCGGACCAGCGCAGAAAACCGTTTAGCCGATCGGTCGGATGGCTTGCTCTCATGTGCCGGTTTTCCGAACGTCGCTGGCGTAATAACCGCGGTACCAATCAACAAAATCCGTGATGCCAAGGGCCAGCGGCGTTGCCGGCGTGTAGCCGGTCAAACGCACGAGTTTCGAAATGTCGGCCCAAGTATCACTCACGTCGCCAGGCTGCATCGGCATCAAGTTGCGCAAGGCGTATTTTCCCAGGGATTTCTCCAGTTCGGCAACAAACTCCAGCAGCGAAACCGGGTGCGCGTTGCCAATATTCACGGTCTGGAACGGCGCGCCGTGGTCATTGCCGGGTGCCTTGTCGACAAGCAGCGCGATTGCCGTCACCAAATCGGCGACAAAAGTGAAGTCACGGGTCATCTGACCGTTGTTGTAAAGATCAATGGCTCGATTGTTCAGGATCGCTTCGGTGAATTTGAACAAAGCCATATCGGGCCGGCCCCAGCTTCCATAAACCGAAAAAAAACGGAATGCCGTGGTCGGGATGTTCCACAAACTGGCGTATGAATGCGCCATCGCCTCGGCCGCGATCTTGGTCGCTGCGTAAAGCGTCAAAGGCTGAATTGTCGCTTCGCTTTCCACGAAGGGCAGTTTGCTTTTGGCGCCATAGACCGACGAGGTTGAAGCCATCATGAAATGGCCGATCCCGATCTTGCGCACCGCTTCGAGAATGTTGAACGTGCCGATCATGTTGGCATCGATATAGGCGCGCGGATTTTCCAGGCTGTATCTGACCCCCGCCTGTGCCGCCAGATGAATGACGGCATCCGGCTGAAACGCCTGTATTGCCGCGTGCAGCGTCCGCTCGTCTTCCAATAGCGCTTCGCTTGCCGAAAATTTCGGGTCGCCAAGCAGTATTTGATGGCGATCGCGTTTCAGTCGCTGGTCGTAATAAGGTGTTATCCCGTCAAAGCCGTGAATGTGGTACCCGCGCTTCAGCAAATGTTGGCTCAGGTGAAATCCGATGAAGCCGGCGGTGCCTGTGATGAATAGCTTTTGCATTGGTGCTTTCAGGCCGACAAACTGGTTGGTCTGGACGCCGGCTCGATCGCCGAACCCGCAAGATGGCCTTTAAAGTACCGGGTGGTTTGTTCGAGGATTGATGACAGGGCAAATTTGTGCAGCGCGGCTTCGCGCGCAACTTTTCCCATGAGCCGGGTCCGTTCAGGTTCTGCCATCAGATATTCCAGGCACATCAGAAAATCAGTCGCGCAAGGCGTTTCGGCAGAATCCAGCACCATGCCGGTTATCGCCGGAATGAAGGTTTCGGTCGCGCCGCCCGCAGGCGTGGAAATGACCGGCAGCCCGGCAAGTTGCGCTTCGATCAGGACATTTGGCAGACCTTCGTGCTCGGACAGCAATGCGACAGCATCCATTTTGGAAAGCCAGTATCCGACACTGCGAGAATGACCGACAAACAAGATTCTGTCGGCAATCCCCAGGTCGTCAGCCCGCTTCCTTGCCTGATCAAGCAAAGCCCCGGAGCCAACCAGGATCAGGCGCAGTGACCGGTGCTTTTTCGCTGCCGAAGCGGCGAATTCGATCCATTTCAGCGGCCGTTTGTTGTCGGCAAAGCGGAAAACCCCGCCCAAGGTAAAGCTGGCGGCGCCGGTATCATTGACGAATGCCCGCCACAAACTCTGGTCGCGCTCATCGCCGGTGGCCTTTTCGATATCAACGGCATTGTAGATGATCGTGAAAGCGGTCTTTGGCAGACCAATCCAGTCAGCATAGGCATCTGCCGCAGCGCGTGAATTTGACGTCAATGCAACACCCGGCACCCGCGCGAGGGCCTGATACATGCCGAGGAACTCGTCCTTGTTAAGGTTCTGTCGAAGGTTGGGCGGCATCCCGCGCACCGAAATGACCACCCGCGGCACCTGGGCGACCAGTGCTGCCAGGGCCGCAATCAGAACGGCCCCGTCCTGCCAGATATAGGCGACTTCGGGTTTTACCCGGCGAAAATGCGCGACCAGCCTTTGCAAACCGAATAGCGCGTTCTTCGGCAGCACCGGGGCCAACGTTGTCACTATGCCCGCCGGCAATCCGATCTCGCCAAGCGGCTCGGGTTCCAGATCGGAAATGACCGTCAACGAAATACCGGCGCGGCGGACGTCCGGCAAAAAGAAATCATTGCCCGCCGCCGCCGATACGTTGGTGATGACCATTTCGATCGGCGCTTGCAGTCGAATTCCGGCGATGGGCTGCGCGGACTCCCGGCAGGCATGCATTGCGCAGGCCAGACGCGACATCTGGCGTTCGGCGCCGCCGGCGCCGAGTGTTCCGGTCACGAAGGAAACGCCGCCCAGATGCGGACTGGCGGAACGTGGCACCTCGCGGTTGGAAAAAGCCATGATCGACTGGTGCAACGCCGCCGAAGCAAGGCTGTATGTGGCAAGCAATGCCGCGCTGACGGACTTTTGCGCTTCGACTGCGGCGTCAAGTTTGGCGATCATCGACCTGGCGGTTGGCGAGTGGCGTCCAGAGGCGCGAATCGGCTGCAAAATCGCACAGGCACGTTCGGTTGCGCCACGCGATTGCAGCAGCTTGACCCAGATCAGCCGGGTCTTTGCGTCAGCCGGGTCAGCGTCCAGCAGTTCGGAAAACTGGCGGTCGGCAGCAGCATGCTCGCCCAATTCCGCGAACAGTTCCGCCTGTCGCACATCGGCGCCTCCGGGAAATCTGCCGTCAAGCAGGGCGACACCTTCGGCAGGCCGATTTTCGCGACGCAGCCAACGCATGTGCATTCTGGTTGCCAGCAGGTTGTCCGGAAACCGTCGGCTGAACGCGGCCCAGGTGTCGAGCATGTTTTCCCGCCGACGGGTCAGTTCGAGCAATCGAACGGCGGTCAGCTGCGGCTGTTCCTTCGCCGGATTGTTCTGCACCCGCGCAAGCGCCAATGGCAGGCGCTGGCACGCCAATTCGGCCGAGTCGCAGTCAAGCAGCAGGTCGCCACAGCCTTCGGCCGCCGACATGACCGGGTTTTTGCCGTGCAGAAATTCCTCCAGAATGTCCATCGTCGATCATCCCACCAATGCCAGGGCGGTATTTGTTTGCAGAAAGCAGCCATACCAGTCGGCGAACAACGCGCGTTCGAACATATCGGTGTAATGCGTGAGACTGCCATTCTCGTCGCGGAGCGCCCTGGATTGACCAAACGCCGCCATCAGCTCGGTCGGATCGCTGAATTCCGCGCCGAGTTCGGTCAAAATTCCGGTCAATTCCAGGGTGAAGGCATTGCGGCTCGGAATCGGTTGGCCGTGGGGCAAAAGAGCGTTGCAATGGGTGACGAAGATAACGCGCGGAAGTTCGAGCAGAATAGTCGAGATGTCGGCCCGCAACGCGTCGCGGTCGGCTATCTGCAAAGTCATTGCTTGCAGGAGTTGCCGATCGGCAATCGCCAAACGCGCGTATTCGGGTTCGGATTCCAGGAACGCGACCTTTTCAGACGTGCTGTCCGGCCTGGCGAGCGACCAGAAAACCCGTGCGCGGTCCGGATCATCCAGGAATCGATCAAAATGGCGGCAAACATGGTTCCACTGGACGCAAGTGTCGCCCACCCGCACTATTTTTGCCGAAGAAATTTCGACGAAATATGCGCCGGAGGTTCGATGCGCGGCATTTTCATGCACCCCGCTGTCGATGGCAGGCGCGAGCAAGTGCCGCAAGTGATCCGGGATAGCGAACCTGTTTTTCAAGAAACGGATCTGCTGAACGGCTTCCGCCGCCGAATGCGTGTATCCGTAAACACGCGAATTATTCAGTTTGATCGGAAATCTGCCGACCGCCCGGCGGATGGGATTGGCGACCCGGCACGAGCCGATAGCGGTTATTTCAAGCATCGGCGCCAAATTCCCCCGTTCGTTCCAATGGCCGGAACTTCGGTGCAGAATTTTGCGACTCGGGTTAAGTTTCCGTAAATATTGTCGATAAATTCCGGAAAAGTTTTTGCTTTCAGCCTGTCGTTGCCGCCAGCAGCAATTCCAGCGCCTTCCTGATGGAACCGACGCGGACGTTTTCGCGGCCGATATCGCCAAACTCGACCAACTCGGTCACCGTATTGCCAGCCTTCGATGCAATGCCAAAACAGACCATGCCCGCAGGTTTGTTTTCCGATCCGCCCGGTCCCGCCACGCCGGTGACCGAGACTGCCAGATCACAACCCGACGCCGCGATCGCATTGTCGGCCATCGCCGCAGCAACGGCCAAGGAGACCGCACCGTGTTCGCGCAACATTTCTGCGGGGATGTCCAGCATCAAAGACTTGGCGGCATAAGAATAGACGACATAGGCGCATTCGACGACGTCGGATGACCCGGGGATGGCTGTCAACGCACCGCAAACCAGCCCGCCCGTGCAACTTTCCGCCGTCGCCAGGCGCAGGCCTTTCGCCCGGCAGGCGCGGATCACTTCGCCGGCAAGTTCTGGAAACAGCTCGGTCAAAGGAAACCATGCGCCAGATAGGCAGCCGCGACAACCACAACTGCTGCCAACAGCCCTGCCAAGACATCGTCCATCATCAGGCCCAAGGCGGTTTCACTGCGGTCGGCAACACTTACCGGCCAGGGCTTGAGCACGTCAAAGAACCGAAACGCCAGGAAAGCAAGGACCCAACCGGGCCACGGGAACGACCCTGCTGGCGCGCCGAGCAGCCAGAGCCCGGCCGAAACCGGGAACAGGGCAATCCATTGCCCGACCACTTCGTCGATGACGATTTCGCCAGGGTCGTGATCGTCCATTCCCGCCGTCTCGCGCGCGGCAGCCCACAAGCCGATCAAAAATACCAGAATTGTTGCCAGCAACAGCAGCGGAAACGAACCAATCGTGTGAAGCACCCATGCGCACGGCAGGGCGGCCAGGGACCCCCAGGTTCCGGGTGCGCCGGGCAGCAGACCCGCACCGAAAAAGGTGGCGATGGTTCTGGTCATTTGCCCACCAAAGTCGCGGCGGCCAGCGCGGCAATTCCCTCGCGCCGACCGGTAAATCCGAGGCCTTCTGAAGTCGTCGCCTTCACACTGACACGATCCAGGGCAATATCACAGATCGTCGCGATCGATTGCCGCATTTCCAGTGCGTGCGGGGCGATTTTGGGCGCTTCGCAGACTATTGTGCAATCGAGGTGGCTGATCACCATCGCCCGGTCCCGGCAAAGGTCGACGGCCTTGCGCAAGAATACGGTTGATGCGCTGCCTTTCCACTTCGGGTCGGACGGCGGGAACCATTGGCCGATGTCGCCGGCGGCCAGTGCCCCGAGCACGGCATCGGTGATCGCATGCATGGCCACATCGGCATCGGAATGGCCGCTCAGGCCGTAAGCAAAGGGAATCTGAATTCCACAAAGCACGACAAATGAACCGGGGCAAAACGCATGAACATCGAATCCGGTGCCTGAACGTACATCCATTGCAATGCTCCGTTCCGCGCGGACAAGATCTTCCGGCACGGTAATTTTGAAATTATCTTCCGAGCCTGCCACGATTGAAACAGCGTGCCCGGCCTGACGGGCAACCGCAATGTCATCCGTGGCATCGTTCGCCGCCCGCCGATGCGCCGCAAGGATGATTGCATAGCGGAATCCCTGCGGTGTCTGCGAACGCCAGAGCTGATTTCTGTCTATTGCGTCGAGCCCATGTTGGCCATCATGCCAGATCGTATCAATGACCGGTATCGCCGGCATCACCGCCACGGCGCGTTCCAGGCCGCGAACAACCCTCGCAACGACCGCGGCCGAAACAAGTGGTCGGGCCGCGTCGTGGATCAGGACATTCTCGGGGGCGCGGGATTGCAATGAAACCAAGCCATTGTGAACAGATTGCTGGCGGGTTGCACCGCCGAATGCCGGTGGCAAAAGGCGGTCATCCCGCAGGTGTTGCACGGCTTCATCGTACATGGCGCGGTGCTCCGCCGCTATTACGCACAGCACTGCTTCAATGCTGGTTGTCGCCAGCATGGCTTCAATCGTCCGAGCCAGCACCGGCTTGCCCGCCAAGCGTTGATATTGCTTGGGATTCTCGCCCGCGGCCCGAATGCCCTGACCAGCCGCAACAATGACGCAAGCGAGTTTCATTGGACCTGAATTTCAGAACGGCGCCCCTGTGTCTATCGCAAACTGACGCGTCTGCCGGGTCTTCGACTGCCAGATTGCACAATAAACAGGCAGACTTGACGCGTCTTTGCATGTCAGAGCAAATAATGCTCAAATATGCGTCGCATTCTTGGGCAGGGGGGTCGATGAATTGCACTGGCTTGCAGGGGACTGATCAATTGCCGATCAACTTTGAGACGATTTGGAGCGCGATACCCTACCCGGCTTTCGTGATCGGGGGCGACGATGTTGTGCTGCACGCCAATTCCGCCGCCGAAAGTTTTGCCGCGACATCGGCAAAGCAGATGAAAACCCGCCCGCTTTCAAGATTTGTGGGCACTGGCAGTTCTGTCCTCGATGTGGTTCAACAGGCGAGAAAGCG
>JAYTCN010000470.1:0-6580 GCA_043736475.1 Paracoccaceae bacterium | reverse complement strand
AAGCCTCGATGTTGCTTGTCGGCGAAAAGGTCGACGGCGCGGTCAGCAATCCTGCCAGCATGGCCGATTCGGCAATGTTGACTTCGCGGGCCGATTTGCCGAAGTAGCGCTGCGCCGCAGCCTCGAACCCGTAGGCTCCGGCACCCAGATAGGCGCGGTTCAGATAGATCGTCAGAATATCTTCCTTGGAATATTTCAATTCCATTGCCAGCGCGAAAGGCACTTCCTTGAGCTTGCGGACCACGGAACCGGCGCGACACTCGGCTTCGTATCCGGCTTCCGTCCCATTTGCAGGATCGTAGGGTTTGCCAAGGCACAGCAGTTTCGCCACCTGTTGGGTGATGGTCGAGCCGCCGCTGCCCTGCAATGGCCCGCGCCCTTCGCCCAAGTTGGTGCGGATCGCGCCGAGGATGCCGCGCGGGCTGACGCCGAAATGGCGGTAAAACCGTTTGTCCTCCGTGGCGACAACCGCGTTCACCAGATGCGGAGAAACGCCGCTGGCGCGGACAAAGCCGCCGAATTGATCACCCCGCCAGGCAAAAATCTCGCCGGAACTGTCAAATAACGTCACTGACCCCTTGGCGCGCCCGTCGAGCAGGTTTTCAATCGGCGGCAGGGTCGAGAAGTAAAATCCGACGACAACCGCAAGACCGGTCAACCCGAGCAGGCCAATGCGGAAGAACAATTTCCAAAGCAGTCGGAACAGCCAACCGAACAGCAACCGGAATATACGAACGATCAGGCCTGACGCTGCCGCGCTGGCCCGGTGTTTGGCTGATCTGGCCATGCGATTCCGGTTTGCTGCTCTTTGCCCGCTATTTTCGCGCCTTATAGTCCGTTCGCGGACGAATGTGGAGAGGCGGATTCGGTTGTTGCCTACAAACACTTTGCTTAATATTTAGGCACTACCGAACTTCCGTGCGTTTTTTATGCACTTTCTTGGCGAAATGCGTCATTCGACGCCTCGGCTACCCTTTAGCTTCGCGCCCGGATTCCGCAGTCCTACCCCTAGCGCGGAAACTGGGACAGAGAAGTCAAAAATGAAACTCATCATTGCTGTGATCAAACCCTTCAAGCTGGAGGAAGTGCGCGAAGCACTGACCGCCATCGGCGTGCAGGGGCTGATGGTGTCCGAGGTCAAGGGCTACGGGCGGCAAGCCGGTCATACCGAGATCTATCGCGGCGCCGAATATGTCGTGAACTTTGTCCCGAAAGTGAAGCTGGAAATGGTGGTTCCGGCGGCGCATGTGACCAAGATCGTCGAAACGCTGACCAACACCGCCCGCACCGGCAAGATCGGTGACGGCAAGATTTTCGTGCTCGATGTGGAACAGGCCGTGCGGGTGCGCACCGGCGAAGCGGGCGAAGAAGCGCTGTGAGCGGCTTCCAGAGATCCGAGAGAGGGACAAAATGAAACTATTATCCAAACTGGCCGCGTTCGGCGCGGCAATGGCGGCAAGCCCAGCCCTGGCGCAAGTCGAACCGACCGTCGACAAGGGCGACACCGCCTTCATGCTGATCGCCACGCTTCTGGTGCTGATGATGACAATTCCCGGTCTCGCCCTGTTCTATGGCGGTCTGGTGCGGTCGAAAAACATGCTTTCAGTGCTGACCCAGGTTTTCGCCATCGTCGCGATCACCTGCGTGATCTGGGTGCTGTATGGCTATTCGTTGGCCTTTACCGATGGCGGCTCGATGAATTCCTGGGTCGGTGGGCTGTCAAAAACCTTCTTGCGCGGCGTTGATTACAACTCGGTCGCCGCCACATTCTCCAATGGCGTCTATATCCCGGAATATGTCTATATCGCCTTCCAGATGACCTTCGCCTGCATCACCCCGGCGCTGATCGTCGGGGCTTTTGCCGAACGGGTCAAATTCTCGGCGCTGATTTTCTTCTGCGCGCTTTGGGTCACGTTCATCTACTTCCCGATTGCCCATATGGTCTGGTGGTGGGGCGGTCCCGATACGCTGGCAGCCGGTGCCACCGCACTTGCCGCGGCGGGCACGGATCAGGTTGCCATTGATGCCGCGAATGCCTTGATTGGTGCCAATGGCATGCTGTTCAACTGGGGTGCGCTCGACTTTGCCGGTGGCACGGTTGTTCACATCAACGCCGGTATCGCCGGTCTGGTTGGTTGCCTGGTGATCGGCAAACGCATTGGCCACGGCAAAGAAGCGATGCCGCCGCATTCGCTGGTGATGACCATGATCGGTGCATCGCTGCTGTGGGTTGGCTGGTTTGGTTTCAACGCCGGGTCCAATCTTGAATCGAACGGCATCACCGCTTTGGCGATGATCAACACGTTTGTTGCCGCCGCCGCAGCCGCTGTGGCCTGGCTGTTCATCGAATGGGCGCTGAAAGGCAAACCGTCGCTTCTGGGCATGGTCACCGGCGCGGTTGCCGGTCTGGTCGCCGTCACCCCCGCTTCCGGCTTTGCCGGACCGATGGGCGCGCTGGTTCTGGGTGCGTTCGCCTCGGTCGTCTGCTTCTTCTTCTGCTCGACGGTGAAGAACCGGTTCGGCTATGACGACTCGCTTGATGTCTTCGGTGTGCATTGTATCGGTGGCATCATCGGGGCGCTGGCGACCGGTATCCTGGTCAATACCGCGCTTGGCGGGGCCGGTATCCCCGATTACCTCAGCCAACCGGGGACGTTGCAAGTTGCGCCCTATGTGTTCTGGACCGCGTTCACGGCTCAGTTCAAGGCTGTTGCGTTCACCCTGCTCTACTCGGGCATCGGCTCGTTCATCCTGTTCAAACTGGTCGACCTGGTCATCGGCCTGCGTCCGACCCCGGATGTCGAACGCGAAGGACTGGATCTGGCCGAACACGGCGAGCGTGCCTACGCGCCGTAATCACGAGGTTATCCCCGGAAGGGTTTCCCTTCCCAACTTATCCCGGGCGGTCACTCCGCCCGGGTTTTTATTGCGCCGACATCAGATAGAATGCCAAAAAAAAGGTGCCGGATGCGCGATCAAACCACAAAAACAATCGCCCGCATTTCGGCGCTGACCGAAGGCGAGTCCGACGTGATCGCCAATATGGCGACCGTCGCCTGCGAGCTGTTTCACCGCGACGACCGGTTCGACTGGGTCGGTTTCTACCGCGTTGTTGCCCCCGAATTGCTCAAGATCGGGCCGTATCAGGGCGGGCACGGCTGCCTGACAATCCCGTTTTCGCGCGGCGTCTGCGGCGCTTGCGCCACCAGCTGCGTCACGATCATCGTGCCCGACGTTGATGCCTTTCCCGGCCATATCGCCTGTGCGACCAGCACAAAATCCGAAATCGTGCTCCCGGTATTTGACCGGTCGGGCGACCTGATCGGGGTGCTCGATATCGACTGCGATCAGCCGGATGCGTTTGATGACGGTGACAAGGCGGCCTTGGAAGCGATGCTGCACGGCGTTTTCGCCCGCTAAGTCTTCAATACCGCCAACTGGGCGCTGACATCCTTCAGCTTGCGCACCCGGTCGAGCCAATCGTGCCAATACGACGACCCGCCTGCCGAGGCGAGGCCGACCGCCATATAGCCTAGCAGCGGGTCCCGCACGGGCGCCAACGCCACACCATTTGCCGCTTTCGCGGCTTCAGCCGCCGCTTCAGCCATCGCGAACACATCGAAATTTGCAACAATTGCAATGGCAACGCCAAGAATTGCTGAAATAACCCGCAGTGTCATCACCCGGGTACGTTCCGATTGTTCCATTGCCGCCTTGATCGGTGCGGCCGCCTCGGTCAACCAGTTGGCGGCCGCCGCCACCAATGTATCGCGCGCGGGATCGTCGGTTGCGCTAGTGATGCCCTTGGTCAAAGCTTCGAGTCTTTGTTTCAGGCTGTCATCAACCAATTTCTGTTTTTTCACCATCTCGGCCAGTGCAACTATTCTTACATGTGCCTTAGAATTTTCCGGCACGAAATCCGCCGCCTCGGCCAATGCTGAATCGAGCGAACCTTTCGATTGCAGAACGGTGATGCCAAACCAGCTCAATACGCCGCGAAATCCTTCCAGAATGCTTTCAACGGCCATCGACAGAAAAAAGAACGAAAAGATTATGAGTCCGAATTTGTCGATAATTACATCCATTTTCATTGTCCCCCTGAAATGCACGACAGCGCCGCGCGGTGCGCATGCTGGTGCCGCAAGCGGGAGTAGTCTATGCCGGACTCACACCAACGCCAATAAAATTTCCCCCTTGCCCGCGATTCCGCCCCTGTGGCAGATTGCGCCATGTTGAAACCTCTCAAATCCTGGCCCGATTGCGCTGCTGACCTGATCGCGGTCGCGGCGGGCCGGGCGCCCGCCGACATGGTAATCCGCAGCGCGCTTTGGGTGAATGTGCATTCGCGCGAGATCATTCCTGACACGACAATTGCCATAAAATCCGGGCGCTTCGCCTATATCGGGGCGTGGAAGGATTCGTTGCCGGGGCCGGATACCCAAATAATCGACGTCGCCAACCGTTTCGCCGTCCCCGGCCTCTGCGACGGCCACATGCACATCGAAAGCGGCATGCTGACGGTCACCGAATTCGTCCGCGCCGTGTTGCCGCATGGCACGACGACGATGTTCGTCGATCCGCACGAGGTGGCCAATGTCATGGGCCTGCGCGGGGTGCGGCTGATGCATGACGAGGCGGCGGTGCAGCCGGTCAATGTGTTCGTGCAGATGCCCTCCTGCGCGCCATCGGCGCCGGGACTGGAGACGACGGGCATGGAACTGGGGCCAAAAGACGTGGCCGAGGCGATGGGGTGGCCGGGGATCATCGGGCTGGGCGAAATGATGAATTTCCCCGCCGTTGTCGCCGGTGATGACCGGATGCTGGCCGAGATTGCCGCCACCCAGCGCGCCGGCAAGACCGTTGGTGGCCATTATGCCAGCCCCGACCTTGACGGTTTCCACGCCTATGCCGCTGGCGGGCCGGCGGATGACCACGAGGGCACGCGCGAGGCGGATGCGATCCTGCGGGTGCGGCAGGGAATGCGGGCGATGCTGCGGCTGGGGTCGGCCTGGCATGATGTGAAAGCCCAGATCACCGCCGTCACCGAAAAGGGTCTGGACCCGCGCAATTTCATTCTCTGCACCGACGATTGCCATTCCGGCACGCTGGTGCACGAGGGGCACATGAACCGGGTTTTGCGCCACGCCATTGCCTGCGGCCTTGATCCGCTGGTGGCGATCCAGATGGCAACCATCAACACTGCCACCCATTTCGGGCTGGAGCGCGAATTGGGATCGATCACGCCGGGTCGTCGGGCGGATGTGATACTGACCTCGGATTTGAAAAACTTGCCGATTGAAATGGTGATCGCCAGAGGGGTGATTTCGGCCGAAAATGGGGTGCTTTTGGCCGAAAAACCAGACTTCCATTGGCCGGACGATTCACGCCGGAGCGTGCGGATGGCGCGAAATCTGGCCGCTTCAGATTTTGACATCAAAGCGCCACTGGGGGCTAACTCCGTTACCGCCCGCGTCATCGGCGTGGTCGAAAACCAAGCGCCGACCAAGGCGTTGCAGGCTGAACTGCCCGTCATCGACGGGCTTGCGCAAATGGATCGTGTCAAAGACGTGGCGCAAATCGCCTTGGTCGAACGGCATCGCGCGACTGGCAAAGTGGTCAACGCCTTCGTGTCTGGATTCACGTACAACGTTGATTGCGCCGTCGCCTCGACCGTGGCCCATGACAGCCACCACATGATCGTGGTCGGTACCTCGAAGGAAAACATGGCGCTGGCGGCGAACCGGCTGCGCGACGTGAATGGCGGCATCACCGTCTGGAAAGACGGGCGCGAGATTGCGCTGGTGAAACTGCCCATCGCGGGCTTGATGTCCGACGCCCCCGCCGCCGAAGTCGCCGCCGACGCGGCGCGGATGGTCGCGGCAATGACGGAATGCGGCTGCAACCTGAACAATGCCTATATGCAGCATTCGCTGCTGGCGCTGGTTGTCATCCCGGCGCTGCGCATATCCGATATCGGCCTGATCGATGTAACGAAATTTGAAAAAACGGAAGTGTTTGTGTGATCGATGGACGCAGGAAAACGCCCCAGCCAGATTGAACTGCCGGTGATCCAGCCCGATCGAATTGCCGCGCAATCCTATACCGATGCCGCCCAAGCGGTTGGTGCCTTGTTGACGATCTATGAGAATGCGACCAGTTTCCTGCGTCGGCATTTCGCCCACGTCATGTCCGGCCAAAAACCCGAAGGCCGCTATCGCGCCTATTACCCGCGCGTCGCCTTCACGACGACCACCTACACAAAAGTCGACAGCCGCCTGTCGTTTGGCTATGTCGCCGAGCCTGGCACCTATTCGGCGACGATCACCCGCCCTGACCTTTTCTCCAACTACCTGCGCCAGCAGATCGGCTTGCTGATCGAGAACCACGGCGTTCCGGTCGAAGTCAGCCGCTCTGATACGCCGATCCCGCTGCATTTCGCCATGCAAGAGGGCACTTATATTGAAGGGGCAATCGAGGATCACCTCGATCTGCCGATGCGCGATGTGTTCGACGTGCCCGATCTGAACATCACCAACGACGACATCGTCAACGGCGCGATGCGGGTGCAACCGGACGGGGC
>JAYTCN010000469.1:0-6583 GCA_043736475.1 Paracoccaceae bacterium | reverse complement strand
AACGCGCCACACCGGCCAGACCTTTGGCATAGCCGGGAGCAAGATGGGCATTGTCGGCCAAAACCGCCAATGAATCCGACGGCGTGACATAGGCTTTTCGACCGACAATCATGTTCCGGTCGCCGTCGCCATCAGAGGCTGCGCCAAAATCGGGAGCGTTGTCGCCATACATTTCGTCGATGAGCTGCTTGGCCCAGACCGGGTTGGGGTCGGGGTGGCCGCCGCCGAAATCTGGCAGCGGGATCCCGTTCACCACGGTGCCGCCGGGCGCGCCCAGGGCACCTTCCAGAATAGCCCTGGCATAGGGACCGGTGACGGCATGCATCGCGTCAAACCGCATGCGAAAGCCGCCGGCGAACAGGTTTCGGATCGCCGGAAAATCGAACAGGGTTTCCATCAGGCGTTTGTAGTCGGCGACCGGGTCGACGATTTCGACAACCATGGCACCCAGCGGGTATTCGCCGATTCGCGACAGATCGAGGTCAGGGGCATCGAGCGTCGCGTATTCGGCAATCCTGGTCGTCGCCTGGTAGATCGCTTCGGTCACAGTTTCCGGTGCCGGACCGCCATTTGACGTGTTGAACTTCACGCCAAAATCTTCGTTCGGTCCGCCCGGATTGTGGCTGGCCGACAGGATCAGGCCGCCATCGGTTTGCCGTTTTCGGATCAGATGCGAGGCTGCGGGCGTTGACAGCAGCCCGTCCTGGCCGACGATCACCCGGGCGGCACCATTTGCCGATGCCATGCGCAGGATGACCTGTGCCGCTTCGGCGTTGAAATAGCGTCCATCGCCACCAAGCACCAGGACCTTGCCTTTGCACCCGCCGATGGCGTTGAAGGTGCTCTGCACGAAGTTTTCAAGGTAATGCGTCTGCGTGAAAACCGGTGTTTTCTTGCGTAGTCCCGAGGTGCCCGGTTTTTGCCCGGAAATCGGCAGTGTCGCAATCCGGCGCACGTCTTGCATCGCATTTCCCTCCGGCGGTGTTTCAGTCCCCAACTTGACCGACAATCAGTATCACGGGCGTTTGCTTTGACAAACAGACCAGGCGATTCACCCTTATTTCGGCGCGGAAATCGGTTCCAGCGCATAGGCCCTGACCGATTCGCCGGGCATGAGTATCTTGCCGGACCGTGGCGCCTGCGGTGATTTTGGATCGTTCGTGTCAATCCGCAGAACCCACGCTTTTCCCGGCAAAGTTTCGGGCAGTGCCACTTCGGCAGCGCCACCGGAATTGAAGACCATGAACACCTGGTCATCGCGTTCGCCACCGAGAACCGTTTCCGCCGAGTGCCGGATGACCAGACCAAAGGTTTTCCAGTCGTGGTCGCCCCAATTCTCGCCCTTGGGCGCCTCGCCGTTTGGCAGGCGCCATTCAACATCGGGCAGGCCGTCCGATCTGCGCGGACGTCCGTGCAGGAAATGCGTTTGGCGAACCGAAGGATGGTCGCGGCGGAAGTCGATAAGCCGGCAGACGAAATCGAACAGGCCGCTATCAGCCCGCGACCAGTTGATCCAGCCAATGGCGTTGTCCTGACAATAGGCGTTGTTATTGCCATCCTGGGTGTTACCGATTTCGTCGCCGGCCAAAAGCAGCGGTGTGCCCTGGCTCAGGAACAGCGAGGTCAGCAGGTTGCGTTTACGCCGGTTGCGGGCCTCGTGGATTTTCCTGTCCGCCGAGGGCCCTTCGATCCCCATGTTCGAGGAATGGTTGGTATTGTGCCCGTCATCGCCATTCTCGCCATTGGCTTCGTTATGCTTGTGGGCGTAACTGACCAGATCTTGGAGGGTGAATCCGTCGTGCGCGGTCACAAAATTGACGGTTGAGGTGGCTTTGCGCCCCGAGTGGTCGAACTGTTGCGCCGAACCCAGCAGGCGCGAGGAAAAATCGGCGATGGTGCCGCTGTCGCCGCGCCAATAGCGGCGATAATCGTCGCGGGCCTTGTCGTTCCATTCGGCAAAGGGCGAGGGAAATGCCCCAAGCTGATAACCGCCGGGGCCGATGTCCCAAGGTTCGGCAATCAGTTTCACCCGGTTCAGCACCGGATCTTGCAAGATAGCGTCGAAAAACCCGCCGGAAGGGTCGAAACCATTGTGCTCGCGGCCCAACGTGGCGGCCAGATCGAAGCGAAAGCCGTCAATGTGCATGACTTCGACCCAATAGCGCAGCGAATCGAGCACCATGTGGAGAACGGCGGGATTGCTGAAATTCAGCGTATTCCCGCAGCCGGTGTCATTGACGTAATAACGTTCGTGTTCGGGCAGCAGCCGGTAGTAGCTTTTATTATCGAGGCCTCTGAATGACAGCGTTGGCCCCAACTCATTACCTTCGCCGGTGTGGTTATAGACCACATCCAGGATCACCTCGATACCCGCCGAATGCAGCCGTCGCACCATGTGCTGAAATTCGGCGATGCCATTCGCCCCAAGATAGCGCGGTTCGGGGGCGAAAAAGCCGATGGTTTGATAGCCCCAATAGTTTGACAGGCCCTTGTCCACCAGGAACCTGTCATCAAGGAAAGCGTGCACCGGCAGCAATTCCAGCGCGGTGATGCCCAGTCTGTGGTAATGTTCCAGCATCGCGTCGGAGGCGACACCGGCAAATTTTCCGCGTTCCAGCCGCGACACGCGCGGTTTCTCGGCGGTCAGCCCTTTGACGTGACCCTCATAAAACACCGTGTCGCGCAGCCGCACTTCGGGGCGGATGTCCTCGTCCCAATCAAACTTCGGATCGACGATCACGCATTTCGGCATGGCGAATGCGCTGTCGCGCGGATCAAAGCCAAGGTCGGATTTCGGTCCGCCGACCCGGTAACCCATCAGGGCATTGGTCCAGCGGACGTTGCCGGAAATCTGCTTGGCATAGGGGTCGAGCAAAAGTTTGTTCGGGTTGAACCGATGCCCGCGATCGGGATCATAAGGACCATAGGCCCTCAAGCCATACAAGGCACCCGGGCGCAGACCGGGCACGAATCCGTGCCAGACGTGGCCGCTGCGTTCGGGCAAGGCCAGCCGCGCCAGTTCGCGCTTGCCGTTGTCGGAAAAAATGCAGACCTCGATCTTTTGGGCATGCGCCGAGAAAACGGCAAAGTTCACCCCACCGCGCAGGTAGGTTGCCCCCATGGGAAAGGCGAACCCTTCCTCGATGCGCGGAACGTCAACCAAATATGTCAGCCTTTACGCCAGAACCTGCCGGTAAAGGCTGATATATCTATTTACCGAAGCTTTCCAGTCAACCGGGTACGACATCGCGTTCTTCACCAGCTTGCGCCACGTCACCTGATCGTTGAACAAATCGCAAGCGCGCAGCAGCGCCGATTCAAGACCGGACACGTCTGTCGGCTGAAACTGAATTCCGGTCGCCACGCCCTTCGCCAACGCCGCCGGATTGGCGTCAATCACCGTATCAGCCAGTCCGCCGGTCCGCGAAACGATGGGCAAGGATCCATAGCGCAGCCCGTAAAGCTGGGTCAGCCCGCAGGGTTCAAACCGCGACGGCACCAGCATCGCGTCGCAGCCGGCATAAATTCGGTGGCTCAGCGACTCGTCGTAGCCGATCCGTACCGCGACATGCCCCGGATCGGCCAGCGCCATGTTCCTGAACGCCAGTTCCAGCGCCGGATCGCCGGAACCGAGCACAATCAGCCTTGCACCACGCTGGGATGCCGCCGTCATCGCCTTGGCCAAGAGGTCAAGACCCTTTTGTTCGGTCAGCCGCGAAACCACACCAAACAAGATCTGGTCCGGCGCAAGTTTCAGACCAAATTCGGTCTCCAGCGCCGCTTTGCACGCCGCCTTGCCATTCGGCGCCTTTGCCGAATACGCTGCGGGCAGGGACGGGTCGGTCTCGGGGTTCCACTGCGTCTCGTCAATGCCGTTCAGGATGCCGTGCAGGATCGCCTTGCGGTCGCCGATCACCCCTTCCAACCCCATGCCGAATTCCGCGGTTGCCAGTTCATGCGCGTAAGTCGGGCTGACGGTCGTAATCAGGTTGGCATAAACCAGACCGGCCTTCAGGGCTGAAATCTGGCCATAATATTCCAGCCCGTCCGCCGTAAACAGCGCCCCCGGCAGCGCCAGCCCGCCCAGCATGAAGGCCGGAGCCAGTCCCTGGAACGCAATATTGTGGATCGTGGTGATGATCGCCGGTCGTTTCGCGTCCCAGGCGACATAAGCCGCGGTCAGACCCGCCTGCCAGTCATGCAGATGCAACAGGCCCGGCCGCCAGCCGTCGTTCAGCATGCCGCGCGATATTTCCGCCGCCGCCAGCGACAGCGCCGCAAAGCGCTGCGGGTTGTCTGGCCAGTCTTTCCCGTCCTTGCCCAGATAGATCGAGCCGGCCCGGGCAAACAGATGCGGCGCGTCAAGCAGCATCATGTTCAGTCCGGCAACTTTGCCCGCCAGAATTGCTGCGGGACCACCGAACAAGTTGTCGAATCCGGCAAGCTGGACCGAGGACTCAAGCCTGGCAACCAACCCCGGATAAGCCGGTAGCAGCACCCGCACATCCCACCCTGCCCCGGCCAAGGCAAGCGGCAGCGCCCCGACAACATCGGCCAAACCACCGGTTTTCACCAGCGGCGCGCATTCGGACGCAACAAACAGGACCGGTTTATCGCCTTTCACAGCGCCCTCGCCCGGGCGTCGAGCATCGGTTGGGTGATCAGGGTGATGCCGTTTTCCGAGACCCGGAACCATTTGCCGTCTTCGACAATGTCCTGGCCCACAACCAAACCTTCCGGGACGATGACGCCCCGGTCGATCACCACGTTTTTCAGATGTGCGTTACGATTGACCACCACATGCGGCAGCACGATCGCCCGGTCGAGCGACGAATAGGAATGCGTGCGCACCCCGGTGAACAGCAACGACTGGTTGATGGTCGAGCCCGAGATGATGCAGCCGCCCGACACCATCGACGACGTCGCCGATCCGCGCCGGTCGGGTTCGTCATGGATAAACTTGGCGGGCGGCACCACTTCGGAATAAGTCCAGATCGGCCAGGTCGTGTCGTAAATATCAAGGTCGGGCAGGAAATCGGTCAGATCGATATTGGCCTGATGGAAGGCATCGACGGTTCCGACGTCGCGCCAATAGGGTTCGCGCTCCAGCCCGGTCATCACGCAGGAATCGGTGAATTTATGGGCGACGGCCTTGCCGTTTTTCACCACATAGGGGATCAGATCCTTGCCGAAATCGTGGTCGGTTTCGGTGCTGTGCATGTCGTCGAGCAGCAATTTGCGCAGGAAGGCCCAGTCGAAGACGTAAATTCCCATCGAGGCCAGTGCCATGGTCGGGTCGCCGGGAATGGCTGGCGGGTCTTTTGGTTTTTCGACGAAATCAATGATCCGCATCGCCTTATCAACCGCCATCACGCCAAAACCCGACGCCTCCATGCGCGGCACGGTCAGGCAGCCGACGGTGACATCGGCCCCCGATTCGACATGCTGGCGCAGCATCAGCTCGTAATCCATCTTGTAGATATGGTCGCCCGCCAGCACGACGATATAGGTCGGCTTATGGCTGTCGATGATGCCGACGTTCTGCGCCACCGCGTCGGCGGTGCCGCGATACCAGTTCACCTCGTCCAACTGCTGCGAGGCCGGAAGGATATCGAGGAACTCATTCCGGCCTGCCTGAAAGAACGACCAGCCCCGCTGCAAGTGGCGGATCAGCGAATGCGCTTTGTACTGCGTGGCCACGCAGATGCTGGTGATGCCCGAATTGACCGCGTTGGATAGGGCAAAGTCGATAATCCTCGTCTTGCCGCCGAAAAATACCGCCGGTTTGGCCCGTTTGTCGGTCAGTTCTTTCAGCCTCGACCCGCGCCCGCCCGCAAGGATGAATGCCAAAGCGTGGCGTGACAGGCGATTTGAACTTCCGTGACTTGGCATCAATTCCTCCGGCTTTATGTCGCCAATTCAATGGCTTATCAGGACTTTTCCCATTCAAGGATCAGCGTAGAAAGCGGCGGCAGCACCAGTTCTATCGACTGTTCGCGTCCATGCGACGCGACTTTCTGTGAAACCACGCCGCCATTGTTGCCATTGTTCCAACCGGCATAAACCGCCGCATCGGTGTTGATCCGTTCCAGCCACCGTCCAGCCTTCGGTACACCAATGCGCCAATTGGTTCGCAATACAGGCGTCATATTGGAAATCACGATCACCGGCGCGTCGCCCTCATCTCCGTATCGGATTGAGGCAAAGACCGAGTCCTGCGCGGCATCGCCAATAATCCAGTCAAAGCCGGACCCGTCGCAATCGCGTTTGTGCAGGGCCGGCAAATCCTTGTAGGCGGCGTTCAGGTCGCGGATCAGCGTCTGCACGCCTTTGTGCTTGGGATGATCCAATTGATGCCAGTCGAGGCTCTTTTGGTAATCCCACTCGGCGCCTTGGGCAAATTCACAGCCCATGAACAACAGTTTCTTGCCCGGATGCCCCCACATGAAACCATAATAGGCCCGCAAGTTTGCAAACTTTTCCCAAGCCGTGCCCGGCATTTTGGTCAGCATCGAACCTTTGCCATGAACAACTTCGTCATGGCTGATCGGCAGGATGTAATTCTCGCTCCAGGCGTAATGCA
>JAYTCN010000468.1:0-2804 GCA_043736475.1 Paracoccaceae bacterium | reverse complement strand
CAATCCGCCAGACCCGTTGCAGGTGCTTCCAGGCGCCGTCGGCCCCCGCTGCGGTCCATTCGACATCGCGTTCCGGTGGCGAGTCGGACATGACGAACCAGCGGGCGGTATCGGCCCCGTATTGCTCGATGATGTCTGCGGGATCGACGACGTTTTTTTTCGATTTCGACATCTTGACCGAGGGGCCGATGGTGACTGTTTCGCCGGTTGCACGAAGCTTGGCAGTGGATTCGGCGCGGTCCACGTCGTCGGGCAAGTGCCAGACGACCCGATCATTTCCATCCGCATGCGGGGTGGAATAAGTCTCGTGCGTCACCATGCCCTGCGTGAACAGCGCCTTGAACGGTTCGATGGCTTTTTGCGGCAGATGCCCGGTTTTCATCATCGCCCGGGCGAAGAAGCGGGAATACAGCAGGTGCAGGATCGCGTGCTCGACCCCGCCGATATATTGGTCGACGTTCATCCAGTAAGCGGCATCGGCCAGATCGGTCGGCGCCTTGGCATGCGGCGCGGTGAAGCGGGCGAAATACCACGACGAGTCGACAAACGTGTCCATCGTGTCGGTCTCGCGCCGGGCCGGTTTGCCGCAGTTGGGGCAGCTGGTCTTAGCCCAGGTCGGGTGATGGTCGAGCGGGTTGCCGGGGCGGTCGAAGGTCACATCCGCGGGCAGGCGGATCGGCAGGTTGGACTTTTTCTCTGCCACCACGCCGCAATCGGGGCAATGCACCACCGGGATCGGGCAACCCCAATAGCGCTGGCGCGAGATGCCCCAGTCGCGCAGGCGGAATTTGGTGACGCCCTGGCCGTAGCCAGCCATTTCGGCATGGGCAATGGCGCGGTCAACCGCCTCGTTTCCGGTCATTTTGCCGGTGCCGGTGTGGGTATGGATATAGGTGACCGGGTCGGTTTTGGGCGGGGCAAAAGCCACATCCGTGACGGTCACATCGCTGCCCACGGGCAGAAAACAGTCAATCACCTGCAGTCCATATTTGTGGGCGAAATCCAAGTCGCGCTGGTCGTGCGCGGCGCTGCCAAAAATCGCGCCGGTGCCGTACTCCATCAACACGAAATTCGCCACCCAGACCGGCAATTCCCAAGTGGGATCAAGCGGATGAATCACTTTCAGCCCGGTGTCGAAACCCCTCTTCTCAGCGGTTTCGAGCGCCTCCTCCGACGTTCCGGTCCGCCGGCACTCGGCGCTGAACGCGGCCAGCGCCGAATTAGACCGCTCCAATTCTTTCGCCAGCGGATGATCGGGTGAAATGGCGGCGAATGAAGCCCCCATCAGGGTATCAGGCCGCGTCGTATAGACTTCCAGCGCCTCAAACCCCTTGGGCGCATTCTTCACCGCAAAGGAAAACTGCAAGCCGCGCGATTTGCCGATCCAGTTCGCCTGCATGACCCGCACTTTTTCCGGCCAGTCCTTCAGCCCGTCAATCGCCGCCAGCAATTCCTCGGAATAATCCGAGATGCGAAAGAACCACTGGGTCAACTCGCGCCGCTCGACCAAGGCACCGGAGCGCCAGCCCTTGCCGTCGATCACCTGTTCGTTGGCCAGCACCGTCATATCGACCGGATCCCAGTTGACCACCGCATTCTTCCGCGTCACCAGACCGGCCTGGAGGAAATCGAGGAACAAAGCCTGTTGCTGGCCGTAATATTCCGGGTCGCAGGTGGCGAATTCGCGCGACCAGTCCAGCGACAGGCCCAGCGGCTGCATCTGTGCCCGCATCAAGTCAATATTGGCATAGGTCCATTTGCCGGGATGGACCTTCTGCTCCATCGCCGCGTTTTCGGCCGGCATCCCGAATGCATCCCAGCCCATCGGATGCAAGATGTTGAAGCCTTGCGCCTTCTTATAGCGCGCCACCACATCACCCATCGTATAATTGCGGACATGGCCCATATGGATGCGGCCCGAGGGATAGGGGAACATCTCCAAAACGTAGTATTTCTGGCGCGAATCATCGCGTTCGGCCCGGAAAAGCCCCGCCTGATCCCAGACCTTTTGCCATTTCGGCTCGGCCACCCGTGCATTGTAGCGTGCCATGCCGCACTACCCTTATCAGTGTCAAACGCCTGAACGCCTGAATAATCTGCGAAAAACTTATGTACGGTTGGCCGCACCAACGCGCAACTGCCGCGCCCGCACCAGGATTGCATTCTCGATCTGGTCGATCGATTCGGCGCTGAGCGACACCGATCCACTGCCCGATTGGCGGAAGGCAGCGACTCGCAACGAGGTGATTCCCAGGTCGGCGCGTTGCACGTAAACGGTCACGCGATACAGCCCCGGCGCCCCTCCGACTCGGCCCCAGCCTGTGACAATCAGTCCCGAAAACGGGTCGGCGGCTTCGAGCGGCAGGAACGAAAGCGTGTCGAGCGCGCCAGCCCAGATGTAGCGGTTGACGCCGGCGCGAGAGGCATCGGCGGAGCTGCCGCCACCACATCCGGACAATGCCAGAACCGCCACCAAAAGCGTTAAAAACTTGAATAAACCCGGCATTCGGGACGCCTCCACCCTGTAGACTTGGTTGCCATGCAAAAGTTAGTATCGGCAAGCCCCGACCCTCACAAGCATTTTTCCTGTTTTGGCCGCCCAGACTCACTGTGGCTTGCGAGCATCACCGAATAAGGCAATGCCATTTCTGCCTTGGATAACCTTGACCCTGCCACCCGGAATGATGAATTAGGGCATCACTTGGTCCGGAGCGAACCGGAATAAGGTGCAACATTTAACTCACGAGGGAAAACGAATGAAAAACGTTCTCTTTGCAACCACTGCACTAGTTGCCGCTTCGGTT
>JAYTCN010000467.1:0-6594 GCA_043736475.1 Paracoccaceae bacterium | reverse complement strand
ACCTTCCTTTTGTCACCGTCGATTTTGCGCTGGGGCCGGAAACCCCGTCGCTGCGGGTCGATGACCGCGGCGGCTGCAAGATGGCGGTGCAGCATTTGCTGGGGCTCGGCCACCGCAAATTCGCCATCCTGTCGATCATCCTGTCCGACGAAAGCCGGACCGCGGACCTGGGCAGGCCGGTGCTGGTCAGCCGCGAGCGGCGGCTGGCCGCGTCCATTCCGGTTACCCGCGAGCGGCTGCTGGGTTATGCCGACGGGCTGGCCGAGGGCGGCATTTCCATCGACGATGTGCCGATCATCGAGGTGCAGAAGGGGCCGGGCGGGGCCGAGGTGGCGGCGGCATTGCTGTTTGACCTCGCGCCCCAGGCGACCGCAGTTCTTGCCATGGCCGATTACATTGCGCTGGGGTTTCTCGATGTGGCGCGGCGACGCCGCGTCGATGTGCCCGGGGCGGTTTCGGTTGTCGGGTTTGACGGCACCCCGGATGGTGCTTTTGCAACGCCGCCGTTGACCAGCGTGCAGCAGCCCGCAATCGAAAAGGGGCGGCTGGCCGCCGAAATGATCCTTGACCCCGGCCCGGTTCGGCATGAAATTCTGCCGGTGACCCTGCTGGTGCGGGGATCGACGGCGGCGCCGAGGTCGTGACGTGCCTCATGCGCAGTCGGATCGGAAACCGCACCAAGGCGGGATATCGGCGCCCGACCGGGAATAAGTGCCGCCGGTGCCGCGTTAACTGCCCAGTCCCGCGAAAGGGACCGAACCAGAGGAGAAGGCCAATGAAAAGACTCGCCCTTGCCATGGCGGTGATATTCGGATTTGCCGGCCCGGCGCTTGCGTCGCAATGCCCCGCCCTGATGAAGCAGATCGACGAGGCGCTGACAACCGCCAGCGTCGATGCCGAAACCCTGGCCAAGATCACCGAACTTCGGACTGCTGGCGAAGCAGCCCACGCGGGTGGTGACCACCCGGCCTCGGAAGCGGCGCTGCTCGAAGCGCTGAAACTGCTCGGCCTGTAGTCGCCAATCTTCGCCTTTCCTCGCTTGCGGGGGAAGGTCGGGATGGGATTGCGGTTAACCCTGCACCGCCAGCCGGATCGGGAACCTTGCCCGGATCGCCGCGTCCACGTCCGGCGCGAACAGCGCCCGCGACGGCTGCGCCAGGATCTCGTTCTTGCGTTTGATCGCCTTGCCGACCAGGTCGGGCCGCCCGATCTCGACCCATTCCTTCGGCGAGGTGCGGTCGCCGCAGGCGGGGTAGACGTATTCGCTCTGCATCAGCGACAGCGTCTGGTCGGCGCCCAGATAATGCCCCGGCCCGCCGATGCAGGTGGCCCGCATCACCTCGAGACTGATCGTGTCCTCATTCACCTCGATGCCGCGCACGCAGCGCAGGGCCTGGCCCAGCATGTCATCGCCGAGGATGGCGCTCTCGTGGCACCAGCCGAGCAGGGAGGCATGAACGGGCTGCAATTTCTGCGACCGACACTTCTTACGATCGAAGTCGATGAATCGACCATATTTGCCCCGGATTTTCTTCATTTGATAACGAAAATGATGCGATATTTCGTTCGTGAAATTTTGTACCAATGAGCCAAAATACGTAAAAGTCTTTCGACTCGCATTGCAATTTCTGGTATATTGATTTATATGTCAATAATCGAGCAGATCAGAATGGCGGTTGACCGAGGGTGGTTGGTTGAGCACAGGCCAAGCCTTCCGTCTGTACCTCAAGTGAGAATGATGTATGTTTGTAATGAGTTAAGCGAGGAATTGGAGCTCGAAATCAGAGATGTAAGCACCAGTTTTCGAACCGCGCAGTTAATAGCGGTTATGGATAATTTTGTGGGCGGTGGCCAAATCCGAGTTGGCAGCAGGAAAACGAAGCACGCGGACATGAAACAGCTTGAGCCAAATGACGGCGAGGTCTGGGAGTTAATCAGTGTGGCTCCGAAACCCAGCATCCGGATATTTGGGCGATTTGCGCTCCCTGATGTATTTGTGGCCACCCACAAGGAGATCAGAAATCAGCTTGGCGGGTTTGATTCCGTAGAATTTCGGCGACAGATTACGAACTGTGAGCGTTACTGGCGAAAATACCTGCATTCTTGGCCGCCGCTGATAGGAGGGGCTCTTCATGACTACATCACTGACAACGCAATTGACGTCAGCAATCTCTGACAACGCGGATATTGGACCGGCGGTTTCCGCATATTTTCGCACGAGGTTAAAACTGCGGATTCAGGAAAAGCTTTTGAACATTTTTTTGGACGAAAAGGAGCGCGGTTTGACAAAAGCTGAGATCGCGCGGCGCCTCGGAAAAAAACCTGAGCAGATTACGCGTTGGCTGACCGCACCCGGGAACTTGAGTTTGGACACAATTAGCGACCTGTTGCTAGCAATGAATCAAGAATTATTGGCACAAACAAAGACAATTTCGTTAGTGTTGACCGACAATAGGTTCCACGAACTTTCAAAAATACGAAACCGTTCAAACGTTACTTCTGGCAGTCGGCCGCTGGTTACGGTCAGTTCGTCATTGAATCCAGAGGTTACGCGGTCAGTTCAGCATAAATATGAAGTGCAATATGTCAATTAAGATCATTTCCGTCATAGTATGCGATGATATTCGAAAAGAAATATCGAACAAGGATATACTAATCGGCGTCTATTCTGGGTCAATCGTGTTTCAGGCTTTTCCATCCACTATTCCGTTATCGCTTTGGATAGAAGTTGAGCCTGATCAGTTGGGTCCGGCTGACATTGAACTGAGGATTGTAGCGCCATCGGGGAACCCAGAGACCATTGCGAAACTGCACATGGAGGTTGGTGCAATCGAGACAACTGGCCTAAGTCTGCAAGGAATACCGCTTCAATTTGAACGAGAAGGCGATTTGAAAATCGCGTTTCGGCAGGCTGGAGAGGACTGGCGCACCATCAAAACGAAAAAAGTAATTCGAACACCCAGCCAAGGTGACTAGAAATTCGGCAAGCTACAGCACCCCCAGCCGGATCGGAAACCTCGCCCGGATCGCCGCGTCCACGTCCGGCGCGAACAGCGCCCGCGACGGCTGCGCCAGGATCTCGTTCTTGCGTTTGCTCGCCTTGCCGACCAGATCCGGACGCCCGATCTCGACCCATTCCTTCGGCGAGGTGCGGTCGCCGCAGGCGGGGTAGACGTATTCGCTCTGCATCAAAGCCAGGGTCTGGTCCGCCCCCAGATAATGCCCCGGGCCGCCGATGCAGACCGCGCGCATCACCTCGAGGCTGAGCGTGTCCTCGGTCACCTCGATGCCGCGCACGCAGCGCAGAGCCTGGCCGAGCAGGTCGTCGCCGAGGATGGCGCTCTCGTGGCACCAGCCGAGCAGGGAGGCATGCATCCCGACCGATTCGTAGATCATGTTCAGCCCGGCCAGGCCGGCGAGAACGTTGGAGTTCATCTGTTCCCAGCCCGCCTGCATGTCGGGCAGTTTCGCATCGGCAATCCCCGCCGCCGCCCCGCCGGGCAGGCCGTAGAAGCGGTGCATCTGGGCGCAGCCGGCGGTCAGCAGCGCCTGCTCGCCCGAGCCGCCCGACATCGCCCCGGTGCGCAGGTCGGACACAAACGGCCAGGTGCCGAAAATCGCCGGGAAACCGGGCGCCATGGCGTTGACATAGACGACCCCCGCCAGGCATTCCGCCACCGCCTGGACGATCGCGCCGGCAATCGGGGCCGGGGCGGTGGCCCCGGCCTGGCCGGCGGAAAGCAGCAGCACCGGCATGCCCTGGCGGACGCATTCCTCCATCACCAGACAGGCGTCGGTGGCGAATTTCATCGGCGGCACCACGAAACAGTTCGAGTTGGAGACGAAGGGCCGGGCCCGCCATTTATCCTCACCACCGGCCACCAGATGCAGCAGGTCGAACATTTTCGGCACATAACCCGGCTCGAAGAACGAGGTGCCGACGTGTTTGGTTGTGCCCGCCAATGACGCATAAAGCGTGTTGAGGTCCATCTCATAGTTGTCGGGAATGTCGCGGCAAACCATGCAGCGCTGGAAGAAATGCACATTGTCGAGCCGGTCGATGATCCGGGCGGCGTCGTAGAGGTCCTGCACGGTGGATTCGCGGTAAGTCCGGGTCTCCACATCCGCCACATGCACCGCCGCCCCGGCGGTGCCGTAGTGGACCCGGGTGCCTTCGAGTTTCAGGTCGTGCTTCGGGTCACGCCCGTGCAGGGTGATGCCGCGGGCGGCTTTCGCCAGCATGTCCTCGACCAGCGCCCGGGGGAAACGGATGCGGCCATCGTCGCCTTCAATCGCGCCAGCATCGGTCAGGATTTTGCGACCGGAATCGGGGGCTTGCGACAGGCCGATTTGTTCGAGGGCGTCGAGGGCGGCCTGGTGGATACGCTGGACATTGGCCTCGGTGAGGGGGGAGTAGGTGCCGCCGGACTGCCCGGCACGGACCGGGCGCAGGTCATCGGCCAGCGGGGCCGCGCGCAGCGCTTGGCGGGCGGCGCGACCGCCGTGGCGGCGGGAGATGTGTTCGTTCATGGCCTGCAGCCTATCCGATCCCGCCCGCCTTGTCAGCGTCCGCGTTCCGGCCCCCACCACCCCCTGCTGCGCCCAAATGCCGCTATTTCCGCGCCGTCGCCTTGACCTGCATCAAGGCGGCCGCGGCGTTTCGGCGCAGATTGGTGTCAGACGCGCCGGGGCGGGATCGTTCGCCAAGGGGTGCTGTCGCGAGGAGGATGGAAAATGACCAGACTTGCTGCCTTGCTTGCCTTGCCCATGCTGGGATTGGCCACGACCGCTTGGGCGGCCGGCGACCTCAGCCGGGCCGATCCGGTCGAAATCTTCATCGAAATGGGCCAGGTAGACGCCAAGCACATGTATTTCAAGCCCGACCATATCGAACTCGAAACCGGCAAGGCATATGTGCTGGTCTTCACCAATACTGACAAGATCAAGCACGAATTCGCGGCGCCGGAATTCACTGCCCGCATTTTCACCCGCAAGGTCCAAGTGCTCGACGCCAATGGCGAGATGATCTCCGAGGTCAAGGGCGCCATCACCGAGGTCGAAGTCGCCGGCGGCGGCAAGGTCGAATGGTTCATCGTGCCGGTGCAGACCGGCGAGAATATTCCGACCGAATGCGCCATCGAGGGCCACAAGGAAGCCGGCATGGTCGGCACCATCACGATCAACTGAACGGCCAGCCTGCGGGCGGGATCAACATCCCGCCCGGACTTATTCGATCAAGTCCTCGATTTGGTCGGGAACATCGGCATCGGTGAAGGCCGCCTGCGCCTCGGCATCGTGGATGAAGGCGACAATGTCGCCCAGTTCCTGCGCCGTCAGTTCCACCTGTTCGCCAAAGCGCTCGTCCTGCATGGCAGTCATCGGCCCGCTGCCCAGCCACATGCGGGCGAAGAATTCATAGACATTGCCGCTTGCGTCCATGTCGGCGGCGTCCAGCGGTGCTGCGTTCTGGCCGCCGGTGCTGTTGATCGAATGACAGACGACGCAATATTTGCTGACAAACAGCTTCTGGCCATTGGCAGCATCGCCTTGCGGCAGAACCGGCCGGATGTCTTGGGCTGCTGCTGGTCCCAGCGCCAGCAAAGCTCCGGCCAAGCCGACAAACGCGATGCGCTTCATGATGTCCTGAACTCCCTGCCGGGAATGCCGACCGCAAATCCATCTGACCATGGATCGCCGCCCCCGCCAAGCCCCGGCGTCGCTTTGGGCGACACGGCAAGGCGGCAGGAGCACCGGACCACGATCCCATTCACCCCGGACTTGATCCGGGGTCCAGAGCCGCACGCTTTGCCCCGTCACTGGTTTGGCGGGTCAAGCCCGGCCAAGACAGGTGGCGAGCGGCCCACCCGAGCACCACCCCTCACGGCGCCACCTCCGGAAATAACGGCCCCTCGCCCTCGCGCATCAGGCTCCAGGAAGCGGCGCGGCCATCGGAGCGGCGGGAGGATGTTGAATGCTCGTTCATTACCGCACCCTAGCCCATGGTCGGTGCGGATGGCTAGGGGGATGGGTGGGCGAGGGTCACCCCGCCAACCACGTCGTTTTGTAGGCCGTGGACTTTTCTTGCAGAGGGTTGACAATTTTGTGGACTCGCCCCCCCCGCTAACGTTGTGGTTGTGGCGAAACGTAAGGGGGCGTGGTGATGAGTTCGCATAGAAGTAGAATCAATATGGCAAGAGAAGTGTTTACATTTGCCGGGATTATTGGTGCCATCATTTTTGTTTGCGCTATAGTAATGGCATTGGGCGGACTTTTGAGTGCGAACGATGCCTTTGGCCGCCACACACCAGTCAGTGCATATGTTCTTGCAGCAACGCCGGGAATTGCCGGCGTTGTTTTAGGAATTATCATGGTGGTGCTGGCGATGATCGGTCACACAAGTGTCGTTTCTGCCGAGATTGCCGCCGCGATGCTGAAGATAGCAGAAGGCGAGGACAAAACGTCGCGCTGAACGGAAACAGAAAACAGTGCGGGGCACTGTTTTCCCGTTCAGCCACAAGGGTGCGTGGCAACCTGCCCCCACCTACAGCGCGAGGGATGCGCCTGCTTGGGCTGGTGCAGAATGCACCTGCCTCC
>JAYTCN010000466.1:0-2807 GCA_043736475.1 Paracoccaceae bacterium | reverse complement strand
TGAGCAGACGTTCGGGCATTACCATCAGATCGTTCTCCTGAGCCCTCGAGTGTAAACTTCAGACAGTCGAATGTCTCACTCTTGTTGGCACGGAGGGGTAATCGGCGTCTCGAAAGTCTACGCAAGGGACACGCAATACCAACTCCATGTGAAATTTTGGCGCATTCGGCGATGAGGCGAGCCAATGAACTCGACAATGACCTTTCGCGGAGTGTCGTCAAGCATCCAGTTCCAGGCTTCGTCAGAAGCGCTGCACCGGGCAACTGCAGCGAATTGCAGAGGGCTCGGCGCGCTGGATCAGGTTGCAGGGACAGGGGCGCAACCTCCCATGACCAACCAGTTTTGCACACCAGAAACCTATTCTCGCCAGAGTTCGCATTGGCCACTATCCTTCCAGCGGCAGGAACGGGCTGTCCTTGATGCTTCCGACCACGACACAGGTTTCGATGCCGAAGACCCCTGGGAATTCGCCCAGGATTTCCCGAATGTAGCGGTTGTATTCTTTCATGCCGGGGATTCGCAGGGTCAGCACATAGTCATGTGCCCCGGTGATCAAGTCGCATTTCTGAAACTCCGGTTGCTTGCGGACGCGCAGCTCGAAAGCGTTGATGGTATCGCGGTCATGGCTCTTCAGCTTGATGAACACATAGAGCAGGGTGCCCAGGCCGGATTTCTCCGGGTCGATAGTGGCGCTGTAACCGCGGATGATGCCGGTTTCTTCCAGACTGCGGATGCGGCGGCGCACCGGCGTGGGCGAAAGGCTGACGGTTTCCGCCACCGATTCGACGCTGGCCCGGCCATCCGCAATCAACGCCGTTAAGATTTTGCAGTCGATTTTATCCAGAACCATAGCGGAAAACCTCTTTGATTGCGTAAATTCTCAGTGGATATTAGCTAGAAATTGCTCTTTCGCCTAGGCTAACCTGTCGGCAATTGCACAGATTGATCGAGGAACCCATGACAGACAGCAAGATGTTCCGCCGCACACATCTGGATGGCCACCTGTTGCATCCCTCGACCCAGATGATGTCCTACGGCTATGATCCGACGATGTCGGAGGGCGCGGTGAAACCGCCGGTCTTTCTGACCTCGACTTTCGCGTTCAAATCCGCCGAGCAGGGTGCCGAGTTCTTTGATGTCGTCGCCGGGCGCAAGTCTGCGCCGCAGGGCGGTGGGGCCGGTGGGCTGGTCTACAGCCGCTTCAACCATCCAAATACCGAGATCGTCGAAGACCGTCTGGCGCTGTTTGACGGCGCCGAGCGCGCGCTTTTGACCTCGTCAGGCATGGCCGCAATTGCCGCGGTTTTCCTGACCCTGACCCGGCCGGGCGATGCCATCGTGCACTACACCCCGCTTTACGGCGGCACAGAAACCCTACTTGGCAAGATATTGTCGAGTTGGGGCATCAAGCCGATCCCTTTCACCGAGGGGCTTTCGGACGCCGTGCTGCTCTACGCCCTGGAAAAGGCGGCGCGGCACGGTCCGGTCAAGATCGTTTACCTGGAAACCCCCGCCAATCCCACCAATGCACTGATTGATCTGGCGATGGTGCGGCGGGTGGTTGACGAATGGGCCAGCGTTTCGGGGCAAAGGCCGGTGATCGTCTGCGACAACACGATGCTCGGGCCGGTGTTTCAGCGCCCGATTGAGCACGGTGTGGATCTCTGCGTTTATTCGATGACGAAATACATCGGCGGCCACAGCGATCTGATCGCGGGCGGCATCACCGGTTCGGCCGATCTGGTCAAGGCGATCCGACAGACCCGCAGTGCCTTTGGCTTTCAGCTTGACCCGCATTCGTGCTGGATGCTGGCACGGTCAATGGAAACTCTGACCCTGCGGATGGAGCGCGCGGCAGAATCGGGCATCAAGGTGGCGGATTGGCTGGCCAGCCACAGCCCGATCCCCTGCAAGATCCTGCATCCATTGCACAGTGAAAACCCTGCCGAACGCGCGGTTTATGCCCGGCAATGCTCGGGGCCGGGGTCGACGTTTTCGATGGTGGTGGACAGCGACCGCAAGCTGGCGTTTCGTATCCTGAACGGGCTGCAACTGTTCAAACTGGCGGTCAGCCTGGGCGGCACTGAATCATTGGTCTGCCATCCCGCCTCGACCACCCACTCCGGGGTTTCCGCCGAGGCACGCGAGCGGGCCGGGGTGACCGAGGGCCTGATCCGGCTGTCGGTCGGGCTGGAGCATCCCGACGATCTGATCGCTGATCTGCGCTGTGCCCTGGAAAAGGCAGCGCGCGGTTAACCGGCGCTTCACTCCCTGTGACGCCTGCAAACCTTGAAGGATATCGCGATGGAACCTGATGCCAACCATCTGGAAACGCTGCACAAGCGGCTGTTGTGGCTGGCCTGCTGGACCGTTCACAATGCCAACCATCTGCGCGCCAAGGCTGACGGCGATGTGAAGGTCGGCGGCCATCAAGCCTCGTCCGCCTCGATGGCGGCGATCCTGACCGCGCTTTATTTCCACGTTCTGCGGCCGGAGGATCGGGTTGCGGTCAAACCGCACGCCGCTCCGGTGTTTCATGCCATTCAATATCTGATGGGCAACCAGAGCCTTGAAAAGTTGCAGAATTTTCGCGGCTGGGGCGGGGCGCAAAGCTATCCCTCGCGCACCAAGGACATTGACGATGTCGATTTCTCGACCGGCTCGGTGGGTTTGGGTGCGGCGATGCCGATCTTTGCCGCGATGACGCAGGATTATCTGCGCGGCCATGGATGGGGTTCTGGTCCGGAAGGGCGGATGGTGGCGCTGATCGGCGACGCCGAACTGGATGAGGGCAACATCTACGAAGC
>JAYTCN010000465.1:0-2807 GCA_043736475.1 Paracoccaceae bacterium | reverse complement strand
TATAAGGACGCCGTCGCGGGTGTAGCTCAATGGCAGAGCAGAAGCCTTCCAAGCTTATTACGAGGGTTCGATTCCCTTCACCCGCTCCATACTGCCAGAATTGCCGCAAATCGGCCTTGTGTGGCTCGTAAACCAAGCCAAATAAGAGCATTATCACCGGATTGCGCGGCAAGGGGCACAAATGGCTGAAGACAAGCATTTTGGCGCGGAAGTGGCACCCGACCGCGCTGCGGCCAAGGGCGTGGCCCCGCTGGCGGGACTCATTCCATTCCTCAGGCCGTATCGCTGGCTGATCGTCGCCGCGATATTCATGTTGTTGTTCACCGCAACGTTGTCGTTGCTGTTACCCCTGGCGGTGCGCACCGTGATCGACGGTATCGACACCAAGGGCTTGGAACAGATTGATTTCTATTACAAAGCCGGTCTGATCATCATGTCGCTTTTGGCGCTGGGCACCGGTCTGCGGTTCTATTTGGTCGCCCGGCTGGGCGAGCGTGTCGTGGCCGATATCCGCACCAAGGTCTATTCCAAAGTCATCGGCATGAGCCCGGCGTTCTATGAGACGATTCTGACGGGTGAGGTTCTGTCGCGGCTGACCACCGATACCACGCTGATCCTGTCGGTGATCGGGTCATCGGTGTCGGTCGCGTTGCGCAATGTCGTGCTGTTCTTCGGCGGAATCGCGATGATGTCGGTCACCTCGCTGAAGCTGGCCGGAATGGTGCTGTTGATCGTGCCGTTCGTTCTGGTGCCGCTGCTGACGCTCGGCCGAAAATTGCGCCGGTTGAGCCGGGAAAATCAGGATATGATTGCCCAATCGTCGGGCGAAGCTTCCGAGACATTGCTCGCCGCCCAAACGGTTCAGGCATTCAGCCACGAAGCGGCCAGCCGGGCCCATTTTGGCAATTTGACGGAACGGGCCTTTGATTCGGCGCGCAAGCGGATCGCGGTGCGCACCCTGATGACAATTGCCGTGATTTTCCTGATTTTCACCGGCATCGTCAGCGTGCTCTGGATGGGCGCGACCGACGTGCGCGAGGGTCAGATGACCATCGGCGCACTGGTGCAATTCCTGATCTATTCGGTGATGATTGCCGGTGCCGTGGCGGCGCTGTCGGAAATATGGGGCGAGCTGCAACGGGCTGCCGGGGCGACGGACCGGCTGGTAGAACTTTTGCACGCCGAGGATGTCATCAAGGATCCGGTCAATCCGGTTCCGGCACCTTTGCGGGCGGAAGGGCGGCTGAAATTTGCCAACGTGACCTTCCGTTATCCGGCCCGGCCGGAGGTTGCCGCTTTGGAGGGTTTGAACCTGGAGATCAATCCGGGCGAAACCGTGGCGCTGGTTGGTCCATCCGGCGCCGGGAAATCAACGATTTTCCAATTGCTTATGCGGTTTTTCGAACCTGATGAAGGCACGATCACACTGGACGGGATTCCGCTGGACGCCATGATGCGCGACGACATGCGCCGATCCTTTGCCCTGGTCCCGCAAGAGGCGGTGATTTTTGCCGATACCGCGCGCGAAAACATCCGTTTCGGACGACCGGGGGCCAGCGACGCCGAGGTCGAAACGGCCGCGAAAGCTGCGGCGGCCGACGAGTTCCTGGTCAAGCTGCCAAAGGGCTATGACACCTTCGTCGGCGAACGCGGCGTGATGTTGTCGGGCGGACAGCGCCAGAGGATTGCCATCGCGCGCGCGATCCTGCGCGACGCGCCGGTCTTGTTGCTGGACGAGGCGACATCGGCGCTGGATGCGGAAAGCGAGCGGGCGGTGCAGCAGGCCGTCGATGCCTTGGCGGTCGGACGGACGATGCTTGTCATTGCCCACCGGCTGGCGACAGTGAAAAAAGCCGATCGGATCATCGTTTTCCAGGACGGTCAGATCGTTGCCGAGGGCAGTCACGGCCAATTGGTCGAACAGAAAGGCCTTTATGCCAGGCTGGCGAAACTGCAATTCACCGATGGGGCGGCTTGAAGAACCCATCTGCGTGAATGGAGAGGGGAAAGCCGTCTTTGATTTTAAGCCGGACCGTCGGCATCACGTGAAAAGCTTGCGCGATTTGGCGGATCGTAAGAGTATCGCGCTGTGACGCCCGACGCGGCGTCACGATTGCTGCCGGAGGCCCCGTGATGCGCCCATTTTCAAACCTTGCCGACAAACTTGCCTATGAGGCGGAAATGCCCTGGCGCGACCGGGTCACCGCCACGACGATATTCAAATTCCTGAGCGAAACCGCCGACAAATACCCGGCAGCAAAAGCCCTGAGTTTTCAACTTCGCTCCGGGCCCAAGGACCCGGCGGAAACCTTTGCCTGGCGCCAGTTGCAGGAAAAGACCGCGCAGGCGGCCAATTTATTCCGCCGTCTGGGAATTGGTGAAAACGACGTCATTGCCTATCTTCTGCCCAACTGCAACGAGGCGGTGCTGACCTTTCTTGGCGGGGCAACCGCGGGGATCGTCAACCCGGTCAACCCGTTGCTGGAGGCCGGGCAGATCGCGGCCATCCTGCGGGAAACCAATGCCAAAGTGCTGGTCACGCTGGCGCCATTCCCCAGGACCGATTTGCCGCAAAGGGTGGCGGAGGCGGTCGCCATGGCACCGAATATCAAGACTGTGCTGGAAGTTGACCTGCGACACTATACGCGTCCGCCGTTGCGCTGGCTCATTCCGCTGATCAGGCCAAAACTGGTGCGCAAACATTCGGCGAAGGTGATCGATTTCGCTGTCGAATTGAACCGCGAAAGCAAGCAGCTGGGGTTTGCCGAAAGCGGCGAAGACCGGTTCTGCGCCTATTTCCATACCGG
>JAYTCN010000464.1:0-43341 GCA_043736475.1 Paracoccaceae bacterium | reverse complement strand
CCGGTTTCGCTTTCTGATCCGCAGTCCATTCATTCTGCGCCATGGTCTTGCGTCCGTGCTCGGTGCTCTTGTCGGTCGCGTCAGCGATGCAGACGCATGGCGCGTCCTTGAAGTAATAATCATTCGCTGTTGAGATTCCATTTGGCGCTTCGCGCGAATTTACGAAACATGCATTCTGTAGAATGTGATCAGACTGCTGATACTTTGGATTTGGCGATTTGTCTGGGTTATTCTTGGGTTCGCATTCTTCTGAAGCTTGCCGGTAAGTGTGCACTTTCATGCCATGCTCGGCAAGAATAGCCGTGCAGCTTATGCCCGCCACATTCAACCCTGCCATATGCGGCCAAGGCGGAGCATTGCCCGGAGGCGACGCGTGATTATTCGTCGCCAGATCGCTCATCCGGATCACCGGCTCGCCGTCGAATTTCACATCATTAGACCAGGAATTGAAATATTCCTTGCCGGTGTTTTTCGAGGTAATGATCCCCTTCTTCGCCGCACACCCAGCTTCGGTCCCGCTGGTCTTGCTGAGGTCCGACTTGTTCTTGATGTTGACCGTCTTGCCGCCGATCTTGACCGTGCCGGTGCCGCTTTCGGTGTCCGAGGCCATCCCAAAACTGGGATAGGGGATGGGAACTCCGACCGGCGTGGCCGGTGTTTCCGGCGGCGTGAAACACACGTCCGGAAACGCCGCTATCGTCTGGGCGCTGACCGCCTTGCCCGATACCTCCAGCCCGTTGGCGAATACGTTGCTCACGCCGCCACCCCTGCCGCCAGCACCGCCGCGCCGCAGGCGCCGTCATCGCCGCTGGCCTCGACCAGCACCGGGTTGCCCGCCGCATAGCCCTTTTGCGCTGCCGTGAACGCCATGCCGACCATCGCCGGCACCACGGCGGCGCCGATGTTGCCAAGGCTCTCGCCGGGGCTCCAGATGTCCTGGAACTCGTGCCGGCCGCGGACCAGCCGCAGCGCGGCCAGCGCCGATTGTTTGAACCAGTATTGCTCGCCGATCAGGTCGGCGATGCGATAGCCGAGCCGGTTCATCTCGATCCCGGTCTCGCGGAAGGCGGCCCGGTACGCCCCCGTCATCCCGTCGCCGCGCAACGGCAGATGGGCGCCATCCTCGTCAAGCCCGTTGTAGATGAACGCTGCCTCCCGCGCCAGCCCGACCCCGTGCAGCGCCAGTCCGCCCGAGCCGGGTTTGCCGCACAGCAGCGCCGCTGCCGCCTCGCCGGGGATGAAGCCGTTGGGGTTGTCGGCGGTCAGCAGGCGGCGGTCGCCGAGATATTGCGCGATCGAACCGGTGGACAGATACGAATCCACCCCGGCGATCATCACATATTCAACCTCGCCTTCGGCCAGCATCTTGCGCGCCTGTTGCAAGGCGACGATGCCAGAGGGGCGACCATGCGCGATGATGCGCGAGCGGTGGTGGGTTGAGACTTCGACAATCTCGCCGATGCGTTTGAGCAGGCTCTGGCCATCCGGGGCAAGTCGCCCGGCCCGCGTCTCCTCTGCCAAACACAGGATCAGCGCCGTTTCACCGACACGCGCCTTGGGAACCGTCGCCAGCGCCTCGACAATCGCCCCTGCCGCCAAATGCGCCAGCCGCTTCTCGCCGAGCCAGTTCCTTGGCAGCGGCACCGGGGCGCCGATCAGCCAGTCGCCGCCGGCACCGATGAAGCGGGTCTCCTGGAACCCGTCGAGCCGCGCCCGCATGGCGGCGCAGGACGACGGCGCGTCGAGGCCGACTGCGGTGACCATGCCGATGGACAGGATGTCGAGCGCCGCTGTCACGCGTCCTCCTCCTCAAGCTCGGCCCCGGCGGCGCGGATATAGCCCCGGCCCTCGCGCCGCGCCCGCAGCATCGCCTCGGTCGGCGGCCCGACCCAGGCTTCGGTGAATTCGAGGATCGAGCGCTGATAGCGCGCCGACACCCGCCAGACCATCGAGAACCGCCGGTTTTCCGGGTCAAACAGCAGGGTATCGGGCAAGAGGTTGCCCTCGTAAGCTTTGTCATTGCCCTTGAACAAGGTCACCGGCAATTCGGTCGACGGCAGGCGGAAGTTGACCTTGTTGTCCGGGGTCAGGTTGCCAAGGATCACTTCGGTGCCCGATCGCGGCGGGTCGATTTGCTGGTCGGGCAGGGTCATCTGGAAATAACGCTCGTCGAAATCGGCCGGCAGGAACGGAAACACCTCCTCGGTCCATTTCTCGTCATAGGTGCCGCCAAACTCGATCCGCCCCGGAGTGCCGCGCGCCACCGGGCCGAAACTTTTCGGCGCGTACGAACCAAAGGGCGAGGTCACATTCTCGTCCACGGCCTGGGTATTCGGCAGCGCCAGCCCCGGAATGAAGCGCTGGTTGCGCGTCCGCGACCAGCCGCGCCCGACCGGATTGAGCCGGTAGGAATCGGGCAGCTTGTCCTCCGGGTCCAGCCGGTCAACGCCGCCAAAAGCACTGTCATAGCCAAAGGGCTGACGAATGAACGGTACCGGCGCGGTCGAAACAAACGCCGGGCCGATGCTGCGCCATTCGCGGTGGCCATAAACATCGAACATTTTCGACCAGCTTCCGACCTTGATGCCCACCCGCACCGAATCCGCCGGGCGGCCGTTCGGGGCATAAGCACAGCCCTGCGCCACAACATCACAGCGCGGCTTGCGAAACGCGAAATCGGTCTCCCACAGTGTCGCCGAATAGCCGGGCTCGCCGGTCGGGACATCCGCCAGCACCAAAGGCACTTGTTCGGCTGATTTCAAAACCGGGCCGCCAGGGCTGGCGGGAAAATCATAGGTCGCCTTGACCACCAGCACGATAAACTCGCGGCCCTCCTTGTCCATGCCCATTGTGAACTGATGCGGAAAACCGGTCTGATTGTAGATCTGCATCACATACCCGGCACTTTCTCGGCAACCAGTGCCGCAAGCGCCGCGGCCGGGTCGGCCAGCGAAGTTTCGATCGGCGTATGGCCGGGAAAAGCCAGCAGCAGGGGTACCAGCGGACCGGGCCGCAGTTGCGGCGCGGCGCAGCCTTCCAGCGCCAGGTCCAGTTCGCCAGCGTCAATCAGCCCCTCGGCAGCGTCGAGCGCTGCACCGGTAATGCCGGCAAAATACTGCGCAATCGGGACCGGATCGGCGGTGAAATCGACGGCGGCGGCAATCGTCAGGGGGAACAATCGTCCGCTGGCGTCATGGCTCGGAACGGTCAAGCCGGCAAAGGCCCGATCGCCCGTCAGGCCGACACCAAGAATAAACCGCAGGCCCGCTTCCGGCCAGACAGCGTCTTTTTGCATCAGCGGAACCAGATGCCGCACGCAGAACCTGTCCCAGACTTTCGCGAAATCACCGGGCAAGCGGCGCAACAAAAAATCACCGCTGCGCGGCATCTTGCCAAAATATCCGGGCGCTAGAGGTTTTCCGGGCATGTGAAATTGCCGAACATCTTCAGGTCAAAAGGATTGTCGACCGAATTGGCGCGCAGCTCGAAATCGGCGGCAAACCCCGCGCCGCCGATGCGCAATCCGTAAAGATCGGGCTGACTGGTCGGGGCCAGCCTGCCGTTGCTGATCATCCGCAACCAGGCCCAGCTGCCGGTTTCCGAGGCCGCAAGTTCACCGGTTCCGTCGGCCGGAACGAACGAAATCGTGATGACATTGGTCCCGTCCTTGCCGGGCCAGGTCATCGGCACCGGTTTGGCCCCCGCATTGGCAAAGACCAGCTCCTGCCCGTCAAGGTTGAGGGTCACCCGCGCAGCGGAAGCTGACAGCGCCTTCGCTTCCAGGGTGAAACCCATGATCGGCCCGGCGCCGCCCGGGAACAGCACGTCGCGGATCGAGCGCGCCCGTTCAAAGGCACCGAGCGCGGCGGCATCCAGACCGAAATCAGCCCGCCAGGCCCAGGGCTTTTGGGTGGTATCAATGTAGGGCGCAAGCTTGTCGTTGGTGAAGACATCGATCAGACCACCGGGGCCAAAAATCTTGGCGAAATCGGCCACGTTGACATCAATGGAGCTGCCCGGTGAAAACGGATACCGCCCGGAAAGATAGGCCCGGCACGACGGCAGAACATCGGCGCGCCAAATCGAATTCAACTCGCCAATAACGGCTTCTTCGGTAAATCCGATGGTGTCACCGGCAATCCCGGTCAACCAGTCGTCAACCGGGTCCGGCAACAATGATGTCTGGTTTGCCACCGATCCGGTCAGCTCGGCCAGCCCGCCTCGCGCCAGCAATGCACCTTCGGGATCGGGGCTGGCGGAAACCGTCTGCAATTCGTTGAACAGCGCGGTCAGCGCCAACACCACTGCATCCAGAGCGGGCGGCTGGCCATCGACCTCGGCAACGACACCTTTCAACGCCTTGAAATGGTCGGCTACTTGCTGGCCCGGAAGCACGCCGGGCGCTGACGTTCCCCCGCTCGACGCCACCAGTTTCCGGCTTTTCTTGACAAGTTTCCCGAGCTTGCCAAGCTTGCCCAAAACCTTGTTGATCAGGCCAGGCGGCGGACCGCTGGCCGCGGCTTCAACTTCGATGCGGGTCAGCTCGGTCTCGGCGACCACGGCGTCCAGCAGCCTTTTCAACGATGAATCCGCCGTGGCCAGGTCCTTCAGATTGGCCGTCGCTGTGACCAGATCGGGCATCGGCGCCAGGGTCACATCGCGCAGGAAACTGTCCCACTGGGCAATGAAGTCATCATAATACAGTTTCAGCATGTCATTTTCCAAGGTGCCGCTGTTAGCGTCGGCGCTTTCCGAGCAGCCGCCGGCAAACAGCGTGCGATCCAGTTCGGCCTGCGCGGCAAGCTCGGGGATCAGCGGCAGTATGGCGTCCTGGAACCCGCGATAGGTAAATGCCCCGTCGATACCGTTTCGCAGAGTTTTCTCTGACCGGCGCGACAGCACTTTGGCACCGTTCGGCCCGACAACCGCGGCGGGAACCCAGTCGGGCATGGCGGTGACCAGCGGGTCAGACATCAACAAACGATAGGCCCGAACCGAAAGCGGTATCGAACAAATCGTCTGCACCGCTTCCGCGAGCAGGGCCTGATCCGGGGCAATGCGGTTCTCTTCATTGGCCATCCGGTCAAAAGCCGCCAATTGATTTGCCAGCGCCGCATCGGTCGGGAAAGGCGCAATCGGCGCGAAGCCCGGCAGGGCTGTTTGCCACCAGTCCTTGGCAAATTCGGCGTCAAAAATCGCCAGCCCGGTCGCCATCTGATAGGTCTTGAGAGCGCCAAGAATGAATTCCGGATCGCGGATATGCTGCCACATCGTGGCCTCCAGCAAGGCGATCATCCGGGGTTCCAGCACATTGCGCAGCACGGTGTCATAAGCGAATTTTTGCGCCGCATCGATTTCCGACGCCGCCGAAGGACCAATCAAAGCCGCGATACCGCCCGGCATGTCTTTTTCCGCAGTCACCACCCGGCCAACCGCCGCCAGCGCCGCCTCCAGGTCGAGCGGATCGAGCGGCGCCTGCCGCGCGGCGATGTCGGCCAGGCCGGATTGCAGGTTCTCCAGTTCAGCCGCTTGCCCGGCAATTGCGTTCCTGTAGGTCAGATAGGACAGGGTGAAAGTCAGACCGGCAATCAGCGTCACCGCTGCTGCCGCGCCAGCAACGCCGCGCCAGGCCCATTTCCGGCGATCTTCGGCTTTGGCGTCGAATATGCCCAGCCCGGCTTCCTTGAAAATGACCTCCGCCAACAGGTTTTTCAGGAAGAAGCTGCGTCTTTCACTGCGCCCCGAGGGCGGCGAAATTGGTGCCTGGATGCCGAAAGTCGCCGCCATCGAACCGATCAGGCGATCAATCGGCGTGCCTTCCTGGGTCGCCGAAGTGAAATAGAACCCGCGCAACCAGGCGCTTTCCTCGTAACGGCTTTCACCAAACACATTTTCGATCAACAGTTTCAGCGGGGCGGAAAGACTTTCGATCTGGGCCGGAAAGCGGAATATCTCGGCACGGTTGGCCAGGTTTTCTTCGGCCTCCATCCGGACCACCAGCCGCCTTTCCAGCCGCGCGGTCAAAGCCGACAATTCGCGACCGACAACAATCGAGTCAATCTGGCCGTCAGTCGGAAACGTGCTCCCCCAGACCTGTTCGCGTTCCGGCGTGGTCAATCCGCGGAAGAACGGCTCAAAACCCTTCAAAAGGTCGGCCTTGGTCAGCATCAGATAGACCGGCAGCCGCAGTTCCAGTCGCTGGTACAGTTCTGCCAAACGCTTGCGGATCTCGCGGCCGTGGACGCGGATGACGGCATCGCCCGCGGACAATATCTCGCAACTCAGCGTCAGGATAACCCCGTTCAGTGCCCGCTTGCCGCGGTGTTTCTTCAGCAAATCGAGGAATCCCAGCCATTCGGCGGCATCGACGTCGGGCTGGCTTTCCTGCTGGACATAGCGGCCTGCCGTATCGACAAGCACCGCTTCCTCGCTGAAAAACCAGTCGCAATTCCGGGTGCCGCCGACGCCTTTGAGATCGTCAGAAAGATCAATCGGGAAACTCAGGCCCGATTGGCGCAGGGCGGTGGTCTTGCCGGTGCCGGGCGGACCGATGAATACATACCAGGGCATGTCGCGCAGGAACTTCCTGCCGCCCAGCTTGCGTCGTTTCAATTCACCGAGGATATTGGCGAATTTGCTGCTGATGGCGGCGATGTTTTCCGCACCGGGTCCAGCCGATTTCACCGGATCAGGCCGCGCCAGTTCCGAGACAAAGACCTGATTGGCCTTGATGGCCCGGCGCTGGGCCAGAAACATCCGGACCAGCCAGATCAGCACAACCAGCAGGATCACGACCAACCGCACCAGTTCGTCGGCCAGCGGTGCGGCTTCGCCAAATCTGATTGCCGGTCCAAACAGCCAGATCAGCGCGCAAATCAACACGATGCCGATGAAGATCCACAATCGGCGCGAGGTCAGGATTGCCCAGATGAAGCGCAGGATGAACATCACAATCTTTTCTGGATCTTGATTTCAACGCGCCGGTTCTGTGCCCGGCCTTCCCTGGTGCCGTTGTCAGCCACCGCTTCCTCGGCAGCCCGGCCCTCCGATCGAACGGTTTCGGCAGCCAGACCGTTTTGCACCAGCAATTCGGCAATCCGGGCCGCCCGCGCCTCGGAAAGACGCTGATTCGAGCCGAAAGGATCGGACGCCTGCACCGGAACAGAGTCCGTGTGCCCGATCACGGTGACATCGCCAATCAGTTCGATATTGGCCAGGATCGTCTGCGCGATCGAGGCAATCAGCGGCTCAAAACCTTTGGTCAAATCAGCACTGCCGGATCGGAAAAGTTCCGGATTGGTGGTCTGGATATTCAGGATCGCCAAGGAAACGTCTTCGCGCCCCTGCAAGGCGGGCAGCAATTCCGGCGGCGCTGCCGCCGCGAATTCGGGCAGCAACTCAAAGATCACCGGCTCGATCACCACCGGCTCGGCCGGGGCGACCATGCGAATGCTGCGGAATATGTCGGCGCGCTCGGGTGGTGGCAGCGCGCGGGCAAGGGTGAAAAGGGTCTCGGATTGGCGTGTCAGATTCAGGGACAGCAAGGCATATGTCAGGGTCATCACAGCGGCCGCGGCCAGGCCGATCACCCAGACCGGTACCGTGAATCCCGCGGGCTCATCAGCCGCGACCACACCTTTCCAGTTTGGCGAAAGCGGCGCATTCTCGGCTTCGGGATTGCGCAGGAAACGGGCGGCGGCGGCACGGACCGCCACCAGCGAGCCATCGCCGGCCCGTCCCGGAACCCGGTATTTGCCGCGAAACCCCAGCGCCAGACACATGTAGGTCAGTTCCAGCATCTCGGGATCGCGGTTCGGGTAGCGTTCAAGTTCCTCGAGCCGGTCAAAGAACCGGGTGCCCGCGTCAACATCGCCGTAGAGCGACACCACCAACGGTTGCCGCGGCCACGAAGAATTGCCGCCCCACGGCGTGTTAAGTGCCAGATCGTCCAGCAATGCCCCGACGCACCAGGCGGCGCTGTCGGCCCGCGCCAGCGGCGAACCGGCGACCACTGCCGTGTCACGCGCGTTGCCAAGTTCGGTCAACATACGGGAGCGCAACGATTCCGGATCTTCAGGCGGCCGGGCGTTTTCCAGTTCCGGCGCCAGTTCCAGCAGCGGCGAAAAAGCATTGATCAGGCCGTTCGGGTGGCTTCGGCTGCGCGTTACCGGGGCTTGGCTGACAGCGTAACTTGGCTGTGCCTGCGGGCGCGGTGCCGCTGCGGGCCGGATACGGGTCCGGCCCAGATCCTCGGATAATCCAAAAGGGTCATCCTTGACCATCTGATCACCTGCTCACGGCGTAACAATCGACATTTGGCTCGCTTGGCAAGGTCCCGCTGACCCCGATGATGAACCCTGGCGAATCCAGCAGCGACTGCCAATGGGCGCTTTTCTGATCCAGTTCCAGGCACAACCGGTCGCCGTCATACGGAATTTCGCGTGGTTGCGAATTCAGCGCCTTCAGGGCAATCCCCGGCAATCGCGATTTCCACAGGGCTTCGAACTGATCGGCCGACCCGACGGTCACTTGCTGGACGAAAATCTTGCGCAGGGCTTCTTCCGACAATTCCGAACCAATGCGCAGCACGATGCGGCTGCTGGTCAGAATCTCGGGATTATCGATCCGCACTTTCCAGACATTGGTCGCGTGTTTCGCCACCGGCAAGGCGCGTGACTTCGGCTCGACGTGCCGCAATGACAGGATGAACGACCGAAGCGCGTCCGCCAGTGCGGAAAAGGCTGGCTGCGGGTCCATGTGGTCGTAATCCGGCAGGTCCTGCAAGCGCCGCGATGCCGATCCATACGTCGCCATCTTTCCGGCCAGTCCCGCCAGCTCGCGGAAAAGTTCCGACGGGTGATACAGGTCTTGCGAAAGCATATGGGCCAGAGCCGGACGAGACGTGTTGGCAAGTTCCAGAATCAGCAGGTTCTCGATCGAACGCGAGGTCCCGCCCTTCAGCATGTCGCCATGCGCATCGGCAATGCGGTCGAGCCCGGTCACCACTTCCCGCAACAACTGGCCATAATATTTCACCGCGCCGGATATCAATGCGGGCGGCAGAAATCCCTCGGCCAAGGCAACGGCCCCGTCAGCCTTCAGACCGGCAATACGCGCCACCGGCAGCGTGCTGTAACCGCCCGCTTCCTCGCCCGGCGCAATCAGCCGGGACACAGGCCGCGCGATCTCGATTTCCTCTGGTTCCGCCCCGCCGCGAACCGCATCGCGGGCATTGGCAATGACGCCGCGATAGCGGGCACCGGTAGCATCCAGATGCGCCGGATCGAAGACCGCTGCACCAGAAACTTCCAAAGGCAGCGCAAGCAGGACGACACCCGACATGTCGCCGGTCACCGCCAGCGGTGGCGGAACTTCCATGGTTTCGGGAATAGAAAACGGTGTGCCGTCCGGCAGGATGCCCACACCCGCGCTCAGCGAAATCCGGCCGGCCCCCAGCGCCGAGTCATCAAGCTCCAGGCCCCGAAAACCCCAGGATTGCATCGAGATCGCGCGCAACGCGCCGCGCACGAGGGCATCGGTGTAGCGGTCCTGCTGCTGGAAATGCTGCGTCCGCAAAAACAGCCCTTCCGACCAGACAACCTTGTTCTTGTCAGTCATTCACGGCCTTTCTTCTGCTCGGGTCGTCCGGAAGTTCGGCAGGATCGTCACCGTCACCGGCCCCCGCCTTTTGTTTTTTCGTAAGCATCGCGGAAATCCGACCCAACTTCGCCAAGAAAACGATCTTCTGCCGAACGGGCAATCTGCTGGAAACGTTCTTCGTATAGTTGCCAAAGTTTCGCGCGTTTGCCGCCAGCAAGCAATGTCTCAATCGCAGATTTTTCTTTCAGTTCTGCTTCCAGTTCTTTTGGGTCGAACCTGTCGATCATCCGCCGCAGCGCCGCCTGAACCCCCTCCCATGACCGGATATTGTGCTCGACCAGATCGCGAAAGGCGGCAGTGATTGCCGTTTCCGGGGCGAGATACCCCGGAGATTTTTCGCGCAGCAAAGCGGCAAGCATATCATCGGCATGCGGCAGAAACTTGAGCGGATTGACGTCGGAGTGGCCGATAATGGTCTGGGCAACGCGCGCATTCTGCTTTTCCTGGGCGCGGTTCTTCAGCAATTGCGACAGCCCCTCGACCAGCAATCTGAAGCGCATGCCTGCTGCCTGCAGCAATTCTTCCGGGGCGACCCCGGCAAAATCAGCGGGATCAAGACCCAGACCGCGAATGAATGCCGCATGCGTGGCCGCGCCCTGCGAACGGTCTGCTGGCGGAATGCCTGGCGTGTCTTCCGCGGGCGCTGGGCGGGCCGGTTGCGGCGTCGTCATTGCAAATGGGTCGGAAAACCCCGAACCGATGGGGTCGGCGGCTGGCTGAACCGGCGACGACGGGCGGGGATCAAGCGTGAACGGGTCGTCAAAGCCGATCGAGCCCGCCGATTTTGGCGCGGCCCGGAAACTTTCGGCGGACTGGCGCGGGGCATCAAACGGATCGGGCAGGGATTTCGGTCGCGGCTGCGCCGGTGCCGCGGGGGTTCGCACCGAAAAGAAATCGTCGCCGGAGAATCCGGCACTGGCAGCAGGCGGGCTGTCATCGCGCGCGCTTGGCAGGGCGGGTGACGGCGCCGCCGCGGCAAGATGCACCCGCAGCACATAGTCGCCCAGCCTCAGCCGCATGCCATCTTCCAGATTGGCGGAATTGCCGGCCCCAAGCGCCCGGTCCGAACCGTCTATGAATAGGCCGCCCCGGCTCGAATCCGTGACCTGGTAGTGCCCGCCTGAACCCGAAATCAGGCAATGAAACCGCGAGACCAGCATTTCGGGATCCTCGATCTGCCAGGTTGCCTCGCTACCGCGGCCAATGGTCAAATCACCGCCTTCGTGACGGTATTCACGGCGAGCCTGCTGATGTGGCGCGTGTTCAAGCGTCAGCAGCAGGCTCATGCGGCAGCCCGTGCGGCCGGGCGCGCCAGTCCCGCAACATGACCGATCCGCAACTCGCTGGAATCGGTCAGGCGCTTGGGTGCAAGCCAGGCGGTCCGCGACAATTGCGCGTTGCCGATGGTTGCGTCCGGCACTTCTTCCTTGCGCAACACCAGCCGGACATCGACGTCAATCCCGTGGCCCAGATTGGCCAGAACCGCCTGGCGCAAAGTGCGCGAAGCGGGGCCTTTTGCAGCAAATTCGGCAAACCGCTGCAACCCCAGCGGTCCGATACGCAGCTCGATCTTGTTTTGCCGCTGAAACGTTCGCCCGCCCGCCACGGCACCTTTGCCAAGCCGGTTGTGCGAAGCGCCCAGCCTCGAGCAAAGATTTGCCGGGATCGACACCCAGTTGCCGACATATTCCACCAGTTGCACCGGGGCGGAAATGGCGGCAGCGACGAATTTGGTCAGGCGCTCGGGCCCGTGCACCTGATGGGCCAGCGCCGCTGCCTGCCTGCCGCGCAGCGCGTCCAGTTCATCCCGGCTTTCGCTGCCGGGCAGGCCGATCCCGCCCAAAGCGCGCAGCATGCTGCCAAAGCGGTCACCGTTGCCGCGTCCGCTCTGAACCTCCGGTCTGGTGTCGGCCCAGGCCCGATAGAACAGCGCAATCATCCGATGCTGCAATAAATCGGCAAAATCGACAAACGTCGTGTCGCTGGTCTGGCCGCCGTCGGTGCCGGAAAACCAGCGCTGCGACAGGCGGTCGAGCGCCCAGCGCGTCATATGCAGGGGCATCGGTCCTTCCGGACCCAAAAGCCCAAGGTTCATCACCCGCACCTTCGCCGGACCTGCCGCCGTTTCCAGCTGCAGCGACGCGACATCCTGCACCGCAAAATTCTGCCGAACCTGCTGGCCCAGCCGGGCCGGTTCCCGCGCCGGTCCGCCACCTCGGCCAAAAACCTTTTCGCCAGTCTCCAGCAACCGCAACAGTTGAAAAAAATCTATTCCCGTCAGCGGCTCGCCGCGCTTGGCGGTCAGATCAGGTATCGGTTGCCGGGCATTGTCGGCCATGCCAATTCCTCTCGTTTCTGCATCAATCGGGTCTTGGTCCGCACAAAGGAATTGATCCCGGCATAGCGTGCAAACAATTTGTCAACCAGCCGCGTCAGCAACAGGCTGCTGTGACCGGAAAGGATATTCTCGTCAACTTGCAGTGTCACCTCGGTGCCGCGGCCGAAACACATCGGTCCCGCCAGGTCCAGCCGGTCAATAACCGGACGGGCCGAGACACGATCAATGGCACGCGCATGCCGCGCCAAGGCCGGGTCACCGCGATCGGCATAGAGCCCGAGCAGAGCCCGCAACGGCTCGGCACCTGGCTGCTCTTCGGCCAGCGACAGAAAGTTGAGCGAGAGTTGGCCAATCAAACGCCAGGAAAGGTCGTCCAGCCGTGATTCCCCGCCAGCAGAAGTTGGCAACACTGCTGGCAACGACGATCGCGGCGGACGCATGGCTGACAGCAATTGCACCACCGAAACCGGATCACCGCTTTCGAGCGACAGCGCCGGATTGTCATCGAGAATCGGCAGATCCCGGTTTGTGCACAGCGCCCTGACCGCGAGCCGCTTCAGACTTCGGCTGGCCGGCGCGTGGCGGGGGCGGGACACCGAAATGAACATGTCGTCGCCCGTATAGGACGTCCGGGTCTGGCCATCGCGGCGTTCATCTTCCGCAGGTCGGCGCGGCCGGCGTTCGGTCGCATGGAATATGCCATGTCCCTTTGGCTGAACCATGCCAAATACCGGAGGAATTTCCGAGTCGCTGCCCTCCAGATCGGCGTCCTCGACGCGCGAGACGGCGTAAATTTCAAAGTCGCGGCTTCGCGTCCGGTCAGCATGCAGGACCTGCTGGAACTTTCGTTCGTCAAGTTCGATCACGTCACAATCGCGTTCGAACAGGTTTATGACCGGGGCAACGAACAATTCGAAATCCGCCACCGCGACATCGGCCAGTTCCGGACAGGGCCGACGGAACAGGACGACGATTTCCAGGTGATTCTTGCCGCAGGATTTCACGATCGGCTTCAGGCCCTCGAAACGGGCAAAGTAAAACCGCTCTGGCATCAGGAAATATTCGCGCAAAAGGCGGTAGCCTTCAAAGGTCGAACGCGTGCGCGGCAACAACGCCTCGTCATCGTTGATCCCGACCAGCCCGGGCCCGGAGATTTTTGTGGTTCTTTGATCCTTCACGGCGGCTCTGGCACCGGCGGCGATCGTCGCGCCGTGCACGGCATCGAACAGAAGCGCCGCCCGCGCCTTGCCCGCGAAATGCAGATCAATCCGGTCGAGGGCGAGTTCCGCCATATCGCCGGGGCCGTCGCGCGCGATCACCAGCCGCAGGCCCGACTCGCCGCTTTTTCCGTCTATATCCGACAGGCCCGCCGCGGCAATCGCGCCCCGGTCTTGCAGGTATTCAGCCCGCGCGATCTTGATCGGCCACAGGGCCACATCCTGCGCCGTGGTATAGGTTGCCCGCGTGGCCAGGCCTTCGCGCAATCCGCTGGCCAGCCGGGTGCCACGGCCAACGACATGCCCCTCCGGCATGGTCATGACTTGCGGGCCCGGTCGCAAAATCGCCATCGACATCGCCGGCGCAGGGCCGAGCAGGTCGGGATAAAGAACTTCCAGCACATTGCGCGCGAAGCGCGACGCCTCGGCATCGACTTTTAACCGGGTCCGCGCCGCCAGGAAGGCCACACCCTCAAGCAGTCGCTCGACATAGGGGTCGGGACAGGGGACCGTGTCCAGCGAAAGGTTCCTGGCGACCGCCGGGTGAATGTCGGCAAACTCGCGCCCCAGCTCGCGGATGTGAACCAGTTCCTCGTTGTAGTACTCAAGAAATACCCGGTCCATCAGCCTTGCTCTGCCGCAGTAATTGCGCGCCCGTTGTCAAGATCAATCATCGTGCGCAACCGCATGCGTTCCGGTGTCGGCGACATGATAAGCAGGGCGTCGATGTCGATGCGCAACCCGGTCTTTTCGTCGGCCCTGACCGTGACATTTATCGAGTTGCGCTTCAGCCTTGGCTCAAAGACGCCCAATATCTCCTTGATTTCACGGGCCAGCTTGTCGCGGTCAAAGTCACGGCTGGAGCGGCCTGAAAACGACGGCACGCCAAAATTGACCACGCTGCGCCGGACTTCGTCGAAGCCGTCGAGCGAGGGCGGCGAATCGGGTGCCATCGCGTATTCGCGATCGCTCAGCAACAGCGATGATTCAAAACGTTCGGTATTGAACAGCATTTCGATGTCGCGCCGCACCGCCTCGCGCAAAACATCGGGCGACACAACGATGCTGCGCGCCTCCAGCCGGTCGCGCCGGGCTTCCTGCTGGCTCAGACGCAGCAGCCGCTCTTTCTGCGGCGCCGTCAATTTCGCGTCGGCCTCGACGCTCCGCCGCAGCGAAACGGCGACGAAAAGCTCCGGGCCGAGTTCCTTTTCGAGCGCTGTACGCAGTCCGGAAATTTCAGAAATTATCCCCGGCAAATCATCTTGCAGGCGATCCCAAAGCGACGGCTGGACCGCCTCACGGGTCGCCCGCACATTATTGCCGGTATTCGACATCTTTCAATTCTGACCCATCCCGAACTTACATGCCAGTGTGAACATCCATTATTGTTTCGAAACTGCCATCATAGGTGAAGGTAATCGACTTGTAAGCGAAGCCGACTTTCTCTTCGATCTTGTTCTGCTCATCCGTACTCGGCTGCATCGCGTAGGTCATCACCGAGGCGTCAGTCAGCGTCACCACCAGATAGTCCGAGGTTTCACCCTCTATGGTGCGCCGAGCGCTGAATTTGACCTCGCCGAACGTCTTGTTCTGCCACAACGCCTGCTTCAGAAACGGCGAGCCCATGTCATAATATTTGGAAAAATTGATCGCCTCCATAACCACCCGGCCGCTGCGGCTCAGCGAGGTAGGGTCGTGCGGCCCGTACATCTTGAACTCGACGCCGTGGATTTCCATCTCTTCCTCGTGACCGTCGCGGATGCTTGGGCCGGGGATATCGGGAACTTTCAAAAATCCGTCGATCTTCATGGCGATTCTCCTTTGCTTTGAACACGGTTATGACTTCACGGAAGGCAGCTCGGACACCAGACGCAGCGAGGCATTGATCCCTTCCAGCTGATAATGCGGCCGCAAATAGAACCGCGCCGCATAATAACCTGGCCGCCCTTCCACACTGTCAACCTGCACCTCCGCCGCCGCCAGCGGGCGTTTGGCCCGGGCCTTGTCATCGGCAAAGGCCGGATTGGCCAGCACGTAGCGGTTGATCCATTCGGTCAGCCAGGTCTGCATGTCGGCGCGTTCCTTGAACGTGCCGACCTTGTCGCGCGCGATCGCCTTCAGGTAATGCGCAAATCGCGACACCGGGAACAGATAGGGCAGGTTAGCCGACAGCCGTTCATTGGCTTGCGCGTCGGGATCGACCAGTCGCCCCGCACGCGCCTCGTCATCCTGCAAGCTGTGGGCACCGATGAAGGCCGCGAGATCGGTGTTCTTGCGGTGCAGAATCGGCATCAGACCGAGTTTGGCCAGTTCGGCCTCGCGCCGGTCGTCGATGGCAATCTCGGTCGGGCATTTCATCGCCACCGAACCATCGTCGGTCGGGAAGGAATGCACCGGCAGGTTGATGACCGTCCCGCCCGATTCCACGCCCCTGATCTGGGTACCCCAGCCAAACAGCTTGTGGCTGCGGTTGATGTTCACCCCCATCGGGAAAGCCGCATTCATCCAGACGTAATTGTCGTGATCGCCGGCGATTTCCTCCTCGAACGAGAACCCTTTCACTGGAACCGTATCGGCACCATAAGGCAGCCGCGCCAACACGCGCGGCAAGGTCAGGCCGATGTAGCGGGCGTCTTCGCTTTCGCGCAGGCTCTGCCACGAGGCATAGCTGGGCGAGGACACGATCTGCTGCAAATCCTGCGGGTTCGGCAATTCCTGCCAGCTGTCCATCCGGAACACTTTTGGCGAAGCGGCAGCAATGAAAGGCGTATGCGCCGAAGCGCAGACACCCGACAGCGACCGCAGCATCCCGACATCGCGCGGATGGTTGGAAAACTCGTAGCCGCCGATCAGGGCACCAAACGGCTCACCGCCGAACATCGAATATTCGTCGGTGTAGACCTTGCGGAAAATCGGCGACTGGTCCCACATCTGGCCTTCGTAATCTTCCAGCGTGTCGGCCAGTTCGTCCTTGGAGATATTCATCACCCGGATTTTCAGCTTCTGGTCGGTTTCGGTATTATTGACCAGATAATGCAGGCCGCGCCACGACCCTTCGATTGTCCGCAGTTCCTCGCAATGCATGATGACGTTGACTTGCTCGGTCAGCATCTTGTCGATACCGGCGATCAGCGACTTGATCGACTTGACCGCGTTGCCGGAAATCGTGGTCGTGTCCGAACGGTTTTGGGCGGCCAGCGCCAGGTTGCGCACCAGCCCCTGCAGCTTGTCGCTGTCGTCTTTCTTGACCCGGAAGTCCTTCTCCAGAAGGGCGCTGAATTCGCCAAGATCGATGGCTTCGGCCTCGGCAGCGGCGCCGCCTGCCTTTTTTTCTGTTTCAGCCATTTGCGTTAATCCTCTACTTTGCCGGCATTGGCCTTCATGGCCTCATCGGAAACCTGTTGCAGCAATGGTTCGTTGGCCAGGAGCTGGGCGATACGTTTCTCGGCATCGACACGGCCATCCATGAAACCAAGCAGTTCTTCCAGCTGCTTGCGCATCTTCAGGATTTCGGCCAGCGCCGGCACCTGTTCGGCCACCTTGTCTGGCGCGAAATCGCCCATGCTCTTGAAGGACAGGTCAACGAACATCTCTTCATCGGCCTCCGCGCCTTCCTTGCCGGGAAGCGTGTTTTTCACCCGGGCCTTCACCCGCGGGCCCAGGGCTTCCATGAACTTGTTGAAGCGTCCGGCGTCTGTCTCGACGAAATTACGGTCCAGCACCGCTTTTTGCGCTTCCGGCGTTTCACTGGCACCCGACAAATCGGCCATCACACCCATCACAAAAGGCAATTCGATCGTGGTCGGACTGCCATAATGTTCGACATCATACGCAATCTGCACGCGCGGCGCACGATTCCGTTCGATTACTTTTGCCTTGCTTTCGGCCATCTTGCTCACCTTTTCCTGTCGGTCACGCTTTTTTGTCTTCGGCCACACCGGCCAAAGATTTGAATTCCTTCAACCCGCTTGGGGCCATCTCTTCCATCAGGGCCAGAAAATCCATCGGCACCATCCGACGGATCCGCCGCGCCAGATGCGGGATCGGACTCGACGGCTCGGTTCGGTCATAGAAGTCAATGATCAGGTCGAGCAGCATTTCAACCTCGCCCCGGGAATTCAGACGATCCGGTATTGCCCCGCCTCCTGTAGTTGCCGGCGCCAAGGGTAGCGCAACGGAAGCAGTCTGCGAAGTGACATTTGTCACCGGCGGCAATTTAGGTTCGTTTGCATCCAGCATCAATCTCGTGTTGTCGAGCGTTGCGGTCACCCGTTTCAAAAATCGCTGCAGACCGGGCAGGATGCTCCCGGCACCGTTGCTGCCGAGTTTCTGTCCAACTGCGTCCTCCATACGCCCCAACGCGGCCAGTGCCGCCGCGGCGTCGCTGCGCAGGGCTTCCAGCCCGGCGGCGTCCTGGTCCGACCGCGCCTTGCAGGCATTTTTCACCCTTTGCACCAGAGCATCGTGTTTTTCTGCCAGCGCTGCTTTTTCCTTTTGATTCAGGCCCTGCGCCGCCTCGCGCAGCATTGTTTGTCCATCGATCATGCCCATTTCGAGATCGCCGCCGGTGACATCGCCAAAGCCTCGGGGACTGAATATGATCTTCCGGGAAATATCGCCAAGCACGCCGTCAGCGTCGCTCTCCATCTGCAGCAGCGCATTTATCCGCCGCAGCGCCGCATCACGGGGCGATGGCGAGTCGCGGAGTTCGGGGAACAGTGTTTCCCAAAAGGCTTCGATTGTTTTGGCGATCAGGTCGAATCCGTTGCCCAAACCGCTGAATCCGTCCTCGTTCGCCAACGCGCGCACAACGATCACCAGCAAACGCAAGTCACGTCCCGATTGGCTCAATTGCCTGGCCGTTTCCAGCACTGCGGTCCAGTCAACCGGAACGCCGGCCTGCGAGACCGGGTTGTTGCGGTCATCCCGAACAACTTCCACCCGTGGCTGCATCAGCCGCTCAAGTTCGTGGAAACGCAAATCGTTTCGCAGCCCTACACCCGACGGGTTTTCGCCATCGATCAGGCTAAGCCAAGGCTGTGGGTCGAACACTGTGAGCGCCACCCGCTTTGTGAAAGAAAGGCTGGCCTCAGCTTAGCCACGTTTGGCTGAATCGCGCAAGTTCTGCGTCGGTCAGCGCTCATTCGCGCAGGTCGAGCAGACTGGTGGAAATCGCGGTCAGCTTGAATTCGGGCTGCAGAAGTACTTGCTCGAGAGCTTCGGCCATCGATTCAACCGATTCCGTCGCCGGACGGGCACCGGGGAACAGCGGTTGCGGCGAGAGCATGACGACCAGCAGTTTCTTGCCGATGTCAGCTTCGGTCACCTCGTATCCCCACAGATCGGGCACCTTGCGTTCGGCGCTGGTGTAAAGCAGCCGGACTTTGCGCAACCCGGCTGCGGAATTTCCCAGATTTCCGGCCCTTGTTTCGGGAAAATTCACATTGGGCAAGATGTTCAGCGCGGTCTTGTTGTCGACCAGAAACGCCCAGATGTGCTGGTCGGCCATGGTTTCGGACAGCAAGATATCGGCGATGATCATGTCGCCAATTGAATAGACACCGGTAAAATTGCCCTGGCCGCCGTCGTGGCTCAATGCCGTTGACACCTGGCCGCCGGCCGTTTCGGGCAAAAGTTCGAGGATGCGGCAGATTTCTGCGGTCAGCAGCGTTGCGGCAAAGCGGACCTGGCGACCGTCGGCGACGTTGGCCAGCGCGGCGATCACCTTGTCGCGCTCGGCCTCGCTGGCGACCTTGCCCGACACGATGACCGCCGCGGCGGGAGCCAGCGCGGTCAGGCCGCCAGAATCCACCGCCAGCGGGCCACATGCCCTCAATTTGCCCAGAAGATCAAGAATCGCCGCCACCTGCAGATCGGGTTTCGGCGGGGGTAACACTTCGGCGGGCGGTGGCGTCGTGTCCGTCGCCGCGTCGTCGGGTGGCGGCTGTGGCGATTCCGGACTCGGTTCCACCGGCTGTTCCGGCACAACCGGCGGCGTTTCGACCGTGGCGTCGGGGAACCACCGCGACAGTTCAGCTGGCAGCAATACCACCGCCGCAATGACGATCGCCAGCACCGGAACCAGGAAAAGCAGCCCGCGCCGTCCGCGCCGCGACTTTTGGGCGACGGGCTTGGTCAATACTGTTTGCCGCCCCTTTGGCTTCAGAACTTCGTCCAGATGCGTCACCACGGCCGCCGCGTTGGCCGGGCGCTGCGCCGCGTCGGGCTGGGTCAGCCAGTCGATGAGTTCCTTTAACGGCTCGGGCACACCCGCAGTATCCAGCGCCTTGCCCTTGCGCCGCACCACTTCGCCCGGCGTGCTGCCGACATTCGGCACCTGGCCGCGATAGGTGGCCAGGAGCGAGGCTCCCAGGGCATACAAGTCCGAGCGCGGCTCCGCGCGCCCGTCCATCTGTTCGGGTGCGGCATATTCGTATTTGCCGGCAAAATCGTTGCCGACAATGGTGCGCGCACCCACCGACTCATCCTTGGCGATGCCGAAATCGATAATGACCGCCTGCGCCGGGTCGCCCTTGCGCAGGATGATGTTGTCGGGCGAAAGGTCGCGGTGGACGATCTGGCGCGCATGCGTGGCCACCAGACCGCCCGCCACCCGGTGGCAGACGATCAGCAGGTCGCGCGGGCTGGCGTTGCCGCGATGCAGCAATTCGTTCAGCGACGGTCCGTCGACAAAATCCATCACCAGAAACACATGGCCGTCGGCGGTGCGGCTGTTGTCGGAATAGCGCACCACCGCATCGTGGATGATGTCGCGCATTTCCTCTTCGCGCTTCATCAGTTCCAGATAATCGGCATTGCCGGAAAATTCGGCGTTCAGCGCCTTCAGTGCCACGATCCGGCCGGAAATCTGGTTGCGGGCCCGGTAAACCTCGCCGGTGCCACCGCGACCGAGGATGCCCTCGATTTCATAGGTATTGTTCAGCACCTGGCCGGGCTTGAAAATGTCACCGGGAAGCGGGGCTATCATTCGTATTGTCTCCGGCAGTGACAAAATCTCGGCAAGCTGGCGTTTCGGCTTTTGCCCGGAACGAAGAAGTCCTGTAAGGCTACAGGCAACGCCGCCATTTTTTCAACCGTGAATCATACGCAAACCCCTGGAGGTCTCGACGGCCATGCAAGAACGCGGATCGCAGGAAAGTTTCAAACGCAAGGAATTGGTCGGAAAACTGAATCCGACCTGCCTGCGTGCCTTCAAGGCCGCCGCCGACACCGCCAAGATGCGCGGCAATCCCTATGTCGAGCTGGTCCATCTGATCGAGCAGCTGGCGCTGTCGGAGCGCTCCGATTTCGCCATCCTGCTGCAAGCCGCCGGCATCGATTCCGCCCGGCTTGCTTCCGACATGGCACGGATGACCGACAGGCTCCCGCATGGCTCCACGTCGCTGTCGGATTTTTCCGAGCATATTTTCGATGCGGTCGAGACCGCCTGGAGTTTTGCCGCGCTGAAGTTTTCCCAGCAGGAAGTCCGCTCGGCCTATGTCCTGCTCGGCGCGATGAAGAAACCGGTTCTCGAGGCATTGCTGCTGAAAATCAGCCTCGAATTCGCGAAAATCGACCCCGACGCAATGGCCGAACAGCTGGACGACCTCTTGGTCCAGTCGCTCGAGGGCGGCGGTTCGGCCACTTCCGAAAAAACCCCGCGCCCGGCTCCCGGCGGCAAATCGGCGCTGGCGCAATATGCCACCAACCTGACCGAGCGGGCGAAAGCGGGCAAGATCGACCCGGTGGTCGGCCGCGACCCCGAAATTCGCCAGATCATCGACGTGCTGATGCGCCGCCGCCAGAACAACCCGATCCTGACCGGCGAGGCCGGGGTCGGCAAGACCGCGGTCGTCGAAGGCTTTGCCCTGCGCATCGCCCAGGGCGACGTGCCGCCAGGGCTGCAGAATGTCGCCTTGCACATGCTCGACATCGGCCTGATGCAGGCCGGGGCATCGGTGAAAGGTGAATTCGAAAAACGGCTGAAATCGGTGATCGACGAGGTGCAGTCTTCCGAAACCCCGGTGATCCTGTTCATCGACGAAGCCCATACCCTGATCGGCGCCGGCGGTGCGGCAGGTACCGGCGATGCGGCGAACCTGCTGAAACCGGCGCTGGCGCGCGGCGAGTTGCGCACGGTCGCGGCCACGACCTGGGCCGAATACAAGGAACATATCGAGAAAGACCCGGCCCTGACCCGGCGCTTCCAGGTGGTCAAGATCGAGGAACCCTCCGAGGAATCGGCGGTGCTGATGCTGCGCGGCGTCGCTGGCGTGCTGGAAAAACACCATCAGGTCCAGATTCTCGACGAGGCGCTGGAAGCCGCCGTCCACCTGTCGCACCGCTACATCCCGGCCCGCCAATTGCCCGACAAGGCGATCAGCCTGCTCGACACCGCCTGCGCCCGGGTGGCGATCAGCCAGCACGCGACCCCGGCGGAAGTGGAGGATTTGCGGCGGCGCGAATCGGCGCTGCTGGTCGAGGAAGGCATCATCGGGCGCGAGGAAGCGATCGGCATCGACGCCGCCGAACGCCGGGCGAAAGTCGAAGCCGGGCTGGTAACGGTTCGCGAGGCTTTGGCGGCGGCGCAAATTCGCTGGGACGCCGAAAAGGCGCTGGTGAAAGACATTCTCGAGCTGCGGGCGACCCTGCGCGGCGAGGGCGTCGCGCTGGATGCGACAGCGGATACAGAAGCAAACGACGGCGAAGCTGGCCTTGCTGAAGCCGATGCCAAGGAACCGGCCGAAGCGCCCGCCGAACCCGCGCCCGACCGCGACGCCAATCTGGCCCGGCTGAAAGCATTGATGGCCGAACTGGCCGTGGCCCAGGGCGAAACCCCGCTGATCCTGCCCTCGGTCGATCAAAACGCCGTCGCCTCGGTGGCGCAGGACTGGACCGGCATCCCGATGGGTCGCATGCTGACCAGCCAGACCGAAAAAGCCCTGCAGTTGGCCCAGATCCTGTCGGAACGGGTGGTCGGCCAGGATCACGCGATGGAACAGATCGCCCGCCGGGTGCAGACCACCCGGGCCGGATTGGGCGCACCGGAAAAACCGGTCGGGGTGTTCATGCTCTGCGGCCCGTCGGGGGTCGGCAAGACCGAAACCGCGCTGGCGCTGGCCGAAACCCTCTATGGCGGCGAGCAGAACCTGATCTCGATCAACATGAGCGAGTTTCAGGAGGCGCATACCGTTTCCACCCTGAAAGGCGCGCCGCCGGGCTACGTCGGCTATGGCAAGGGCGGCATCCTGACCGAGGCGGTGCGTCGGCGACCCTATTCGGTGATCCTGCTCGACGAGGTCGAAAAGGCCCATCCCGACGTGCACGAGATTTTCTTCCAGGTCTTCGACAAAGGCATGATGGATGACAGCGAAGGACGGCGGATCGATTTCAAGAACACCCTGATCATCCTGACCTCGAATGTCGGCTCGGCCGAGATCATGCACATGACCGGGAACGGCCGTTCAGCGGTCGATCAGGAGGCGCTGAACAAAGCCCTGCGCGCACCCTTGCTGAAAGTCTTCCCGGCAGCTTTGCTCGGCCGCCTGATCACCATCCCGTATTACCCTTTGTCCGATTCAATGATCGAGATGATCGCCGGGCACCAGCTGCGCAAGATCGGCAACCGCCTGCGCTCGGGCCAGGACGCCGAACTGGTGGTCGGCGACGGGGTGATGGACCTGATCAAGGCCCGCTGCACCGAAATCGAATCGGGCGGGCGGATGATCGACGCCATCCTGACCAACACGCTCTTGCCCGAACTCAGCCGCGGGGTGCTGAACCGCACGCTGGAGGGTAAACCGCTGGCAAAAGTCACCGTCGGGGCGGACGAGAAAGGCTTTACCTATACGTTTGAATGACTTCTTATCCACGGGGGCAAAAAGCGGCGGGTTTTGCGGTTTCGGGGCCGGTTTTCGCGGGAGTTATGGCGGTTTTTTGCCGCCGTTAACTATTTGTGCGGTGCGGGATCGGGAAAGCAGCGGGCAACGGCGGGGGCGCCGGCCAAGTCGTCATCACCAGCGCAGCGAAGTGATCCACAATCCGGGAGATGGACCGCCGCGGCGCACGCCCGCAAGGATCAATTGCGACCGGTGCCAAGGTCTGGCACCCTGCAAATCGGAGCCGCGTTACGCCGACAACCCCTCCAGTTCCGCCGCCAGCGCCCGCGCATTGGCAATCGCCGCCTGCAGGGCCGCCAGTCGTGCCTCGTCCGTGTTGCCCGATGGCGTTGACGCCAGCGATGCATTCACCTTTGCCTGGGTGCTGGCCGGGATGACGACCCCTGCATTCGCCAGGCGGGACCTTGTTTGCACCAGCTTCAGTTTCCAGTCCGACCATTGCTGGCTTGCGGCCGCCAGTTCGGCCTGCAATTCGGCCGTGCGGGCCTGACCTTCGGCCACGCTCGCCTCTTTTGCCTCGATCCGCTGTTGGTAGGAGCCGCTTGCGACCCCGGAAACGCCAGAGACAAAACCGCCTGCCGCGGGATCGCCGGAGGTCGTGCAGGCGGTAATTCCAAAGGTGGCGGTCAGCAAGAGCAGCGATTTCATGGTGGAACCTTTCGTTTGGTTGCGGGGTACTGGATCTAACTCTTCGGCACGAAATCTGCCAGCCAGGCCATGGCCCCCTCGGTATCGGGGGTCAGCTCCGCAACCTGCCGGGCAAATCGTGAAATATCGGCGGCCAGAGTTTTTTCCACAGGCGATGCGCTGGCATTGGTTTGCTGTCTTTCGCCAACCTGCCGGGTTTCGGAGGCAAAATTCCGGTAAGCTGCCTTCAGCAAATCATCGTAATATGTCCGCGTACCATCAAGGCGCCGCATGATCCGTTCGCGGCTCGCCCGGATTTCAGCCATATCGGCCTCGGCTGCCTGCAAAACCGGCTCGGCATCGGGGTTGGACTCGGCAATGGTCCGGATCTCGGACAACGCGACCTCGCTGATCTCCAGCGTCCGCTGCACCGCCGACAGCGCCACCAGATCGGTCCGGATCTTCTGCGCCGTGGCCGCGGCCAGGAAGGCCATCCGGCTGGTTGCATCGGCATATAATTGGGCCACGTTGGCATTGGCCGGAACCGGCTGACCGGCGCTATAGGCGGCAAAACCGGCGGCCAGTTCGCTTGCGGAATGCGCCCCGGCAGGCAAGAAACCCAGCGCCAGCAGTGCCGCACCGATCCGCTGCGGGTCGGATTTGACCAGATCAGCAAACGTGCTGTTGGCGAGCGACTTGTTGGCCAGCCGGTCCAGCTCGGCCGCCCGGTCACGGGCAAAGGCCACGAACAGGCCGTCGGGATATTTTACCAGATATTCCCGCACCCTGCCTGCGTCTGGCGACGTGCTGGCAACCCGCCAGAGCGCCATTTCCTCGGCAAAGGCATCGGCAGCCAGCGCGCCGGCTTCAGGCGATCCCAGATAGTTTTCGCCGATGGTGCCGTCTTCAACCAGCGGCGCCTGATTGCCCGAGGTGGCCATCGCCACCTGTTGGCGCACCCGGCCAAGCATGATCCGCACCTCGACGCCGTCGGCGGTGATATTGTCGAGCAGCGCCTCGGTGAAAACCGAGTTGTCGCCACTGCCGTCGAACGCGATCTTTCCGGGCTCGGCGGCAAAGGCAATCAGCAACCCAAGCGCGCCTTGCGCGCGGGCCAGGCCCGGCGCGGCAAGTCCGGCCTGGGCAAACGGATTGTCGCGGCAGGCATCGAGGATGATCAGCCCAATGCCGGGGTCGGCCGCGCTCATCGCTTCGCGGATCCTGGCAACCGGCAGCGCCGATAGCGCCAAACCCTGCGAAAGATCGGCAAAATCTGTGCCGATCAGGTAGTTCTCGCCACCGATCTCGACCCCGTGGCCGCCGTAATAGAACAGCGCCACTTCGGCACCCTGGGCGGCGGCGGCAAACTCCGCCAGCGCCTGTTCCATCGCGGCGCCGGTCGCATCGAGGACTTCAGTGACCTGAAAGCCGATGCCGCGCAAAGTGTCGGCCATCGCCACCGCATCATTGCCAGGATTTTTCAGCACCAGCCCGGGCAACTCATAGCTTGCATTGCCGATCAGAAGCGCCACACGGCCCTCGGCTGCGGCGGCCAGCGGTGACGCCAAGAACAACAGGACGAAAATCAAATGCCGCACGGACGGGCTGTTCCCGGAATGTGATTGCTGCGCTTGCAGATCTTGGGCCTAGCACACTTGCCGCCAGTTTGCACCGGATTCGGGTCGCGGCGCAATTTCCCTTGGCAAACCGCGCATTCAACGCCGCTTGCAACGTCTTGATTCCAAATAAGGGATTGCCAAAACAGGGGCTTGTTTTTGTCGCGCGTTGCGAGCAGTCTCGCGGCAAAGTTACCGGGGGCCGACCGCTCCCGCTCATCCGTCATCAGGCAAGCAACGGAGAGGTCACATGGGTTTTCGGTCAGCCCTGTCTAAATTCGGTATCGCCGCGACGCTGTTTCTGGCCAGTCCGGCCCCGGCGCAGGATTATTGCGGTCAAAACGACTTTTCCGAGGCCGCCTGTGTCTACCTCTTTCCAACCAGCCCGGTGGCCGGCAACCCGCTCAGCCTGCAACACCGGATGGTCGAGGGCGATTTCCGGCTCGGCTCGTTTGTCGGCGCGTCGCCCGACTTCGTCTCCGCCGGTGCCGGCGGCGCACAACTGCCGCCACTGATCGGCATCGGTCTCGGCTATACTTATGTTTCATCGGCGGAATACTCGGTCAGGCAAACCGAACTGCCGTTCTCGTACTCCAGGCCGCTGGCCGACCCGCGCTATGCCCTGGTCTTTGATTTTCCGCTCGCCTACACCGATATCACCACCTATGGCTCCGGCACGGCGCGGATATATTCGGCGTCGCTCGGGGCCGGGGTCCGGCTCGCCGTGCTCGACAACTGGATCGTGACGCCGACGGTTCGCGTCGGGGTCTCATCCGACACCGGCGAGGCGATCAATGCCTGGCTGGCGGGTGCGTCGGTGGTCTCGAATTACGCCACACAAATCGGCAATCTGGATGTTTCCATCGGCAACCAGATCAGCACGATCCGCTCTTTCGGCGCTACCGCCGGCGAATACGACATATCCAACGTCATTTTCCGCAACGGCATCGGCCTGTCCGGCCCGACCAGCTTGGTGATTTTCGACCTGCCGGTCAGCTGGGAAGGTTCGGTCGTCAACACCCATTACACCGGCGGCGCGGTCTATACCCAGAACTCGACCGACGTCGCCGTGTCGCTCGGCACCCAGAACTCCGACAACGGCATCACCTGGGATTCGATGCGGCTGGGCCTGACCTATACGTTCAGCAACACCGATCTTGACGGGGTCGAAGTCAATTTCGGCTACCGGTTTTAGGGGGCGGCGATGAAATCAGCTTCAGTCTTGCTCGCCGCCGCACTGCTCGCCGCCTGCACCGACGGTGCCTATTTGACCTGGGAACCGGAAACCGCCGCCGAGCGCGAGATGCGCGAAAGCACCGAGCGCCTGCAATCGACCGTCGGCGAGGGCAGCCTGTTCGGTGCCGCTGCCGGTGCCGTGCTGGGCGGTCTCGCCGGCGGGGCGGAAGGGGCATTTCAGGGTGCACAACTGGGTCGGCTTGGCGGTGCGGCGGCCGGTGGCTATGTGCGCCAACTGCAGGCGGAATTTGCCTCGCAGGAGGCGGTTCTCGATCAGGTTCTGCAGGATATCGCCACCACCAATGCCGAACTCGAAGTTGCGATCGCATCGATGCGGGCCTTGGTGGCAGAACGGCAAGCGGCCATCGCCGCCGCTGGTCCGGAAGCGCAAGCACGCGCCATGGAACGGGGTCAGCGCAACGCCGTCGAGATGGAAAACGCCGTCACCGCTGCTTCGCAACAAGCCGAATTTTTCGGTTCGGCCCGCGGGCTGCTGTTGTCGGAAGGCAGCTCGACCGCCATTCTTGACCCGCAACTTGCCTTGCTGGCGGAAAGAATAGCGGCGATGCGGCAAATAGCGGCCGGCTTGTCGGCCACGCTGTAGGCGCGGCATTCACAGTCCGGCCCGGAACCGTCACAATAACGCCGGGCAGACCAGTCCGCGCAGCAGGCTGCGGCCCGAGACCGGATTGGCGGGGTCATCGAACGCCATTTCGACGAACAGCCTTGCATCGCCCGAGCGCAGATCAACCAGGAACCGCTGACCTTCATCGCGCTGCCTGATCCGCAATCCGTCCAGCAAATGCAAAAGGCCCCATTCACCCGGAGCATCGCGTGATTGCTGGCCGGTCCCGGTTTCAAAGACAATCGAAACCCCGAGTTCCGGCTGCGGGCCCGGCCAGGCCAAAGCCGCCGGTTCGCCGGTGGTCACGACCGGCGCACTCGCCCCGCCAATCGAAATTTGCGCCGAACCGCGTTCGGCCAGCGCCGAAAGTCTGACCGCTGTGTCAAGGCTGGCGCCGTTGCCGAAATAGGCAGCCCGAACGGCCGCCAATATTTCAAAAAAGGCGGCCGAGTCAGGCGTGAATCCGGCCAGTCGGGCTTCGGGTTTCCAACGCCACGGATGCGCGCTCGTGTCCATCAGCCGCGCCAGTTGCCGGGTGTAGAATCCGTCGAGCACGCCGCCCGGCCCGATCAGGCCGGCAAAATCCGCCCGGCCCAGATCGGCACCCTCGGCGAAAGGATAGAAAGATTGCATGACCTCGCCACAGTGCGGATAGACTTGGCTGCGCCACAACAGGTTGAATTCATTGTCCACCAGATCCTGGCTCGATGCGCTGGTCTGGGCCAGCACATCCTCGACAATCTGCCCGACCAGAACCGGTGCCTGCTGCAGGGTGGCAATCGAATTGGCTCGCGTTTGAACGTCCATCAGTCGTCGGACGCCGACTTCCTGATCGACCTCGATCGAAGCCAGCGCCACGTTCAGCGCGGCAAACATCTGGGAAATATCGGCCATCTTGCCCTGTTCGACAAACTGCAGTGTCGTCCCGAACTCGGTGGCGATCTTCAGCTGGTTCGGGTGCGATCGTGTGCGGTCATTCCCGCCCGCCTGCTGCCAGACTTCGTTGACCAATTGGCTCAAAGGCGAACCCGATGAGCCGAGAATGCCGGATATCAGCACCGCGCCCGGTTGATCCGAGAACGGCTTGACGCGGAGGTCGGCAAGAAAATCCTTCCACGTTTTGATCGTGGCCTTTTGCAGCAGGTCCAGAACCTGCCCGGCCGGATCACTGGTGGCTGCTGGCGCGGCAATCCGCAGTCTCGCCGTTTCTGCCCGCGCCACTTCTAAGGCCTGGTCAGTGCCCCCGGCTGCCGCCCAATCCCAGCCGGTCGCGCTGAACAGCCCGGCGATGCCATCACCCATTGCCAGACCGGATCGGCGCGTCAGCACAACATCGATGCGCGGCACGGCCGCGACCGCGTTCCAGGGTGGCAGATCCGCAGCCGCTTCCGAGCGCTCAAGTTCCAGATAGGCGCGCTCGCTTTCGCTGGCCTCGCCCGCGAACACCAGGGCTTGCGCCAGCAATTCCGGGTCCGGTGCCGCAATTCCCCTGGCCGGACCGGTCAAGGCCGGTACATGCCACGCCAGCCCGGCCAGGCCCGGAACCTGACCCTCCCGCGACACCAGCCAGCCTTGCAAAAACGCCGGGCTCCATTCGGTTTCGCCCGCCAGGATCGACCAGGCGCGGAGCGTATCGTACAGCGCGATCCCGGACCCTTCAGAGGCGATCGCAACCGCCAGCGCATCGCTCATCAGCTTCGGCAGCAGGGCATCCACCACCACACCGCGACGGCCTTGCGCGGCTTTGGCCGGATCGAGCCAGGGAATACGATGGATAAGCCCCAGTGGCGAGTCCGCCGCCCGCGCGGCGACGGAATCGGCCTTGGCCGCATAGCGATCCATCTCGGCGGCGAAATTTGCAATCTGCAATTTCTCCCCGACCGCAATAATCGCCGCGTCTTCGGGTAGTTCGGCTAACAATTCGTTTCGGTAACGCCACTCCGTCCAGCCCGCCAGTCCGGCCAGAACCACCACAGCCAGCGCCGCGAACGCGAGCAATACCCGGCCACTGGCGTGGCGCTTTTGCGCCGGTTTGTAGGCCCTGCTGCCGTCCACCGCAGCGATACATTTATCGATGAAGCGCACAAGCTCGGCATATTCCGCACCCGCCCGCGCTCCCTGCTCCCGTATTTTGCGCAGCCCCTCCAGATTGGTGTCGCGGCCGCGGAACAGTGCCGCCATGGCACCGGTTGACCATGCCTTGACGGGCATCCGCCGATTGGCCCGCGCATGGGCGTCCAGGACCACGAGCAAGGCATATCTGGCCGGGGCAAGGCTGGCCGCGTGGACGCCGCGCCGCAACGCCTCGTTCTCAAAGGCCTCCAGCACGTCGCGCGCTTCGGTCAACAGCCGGTTTGCATTCGGCGCCGGGTCGCGCATCAGGCTTTCCGCCAGCGCCAGCACCGGTCGCGCCAGATCGTCAAACAGCGTCGGGTCTGGCGGGCGTGCCGACGCCGCTGATCGCGGGCGAATTACGGTTCTGGGCGTCGAAAAATCATCGCCGCTCAAAGCTCGCCCCCGGCAATCCATTGGCGCAGCAGGTCTTCTCCAATCTCGAAATGCATCGAATCCTCGCGCCCGTAGCCAGCCCCCCAGTACCACCCTTCATCGTTGAAGAATTCGGCAAGTATGACCAGACCGAATTGCGTGCCGCCGTCGCCCATCGCGTCCAGTTTGCCTTCAAGCGTCAAATCGACCGCCGCACCCCAGGAATGGCTGGAAATCGACGTGGTCGAGCCGCGGATGAATCGTACGCACAGACCCCCCGCCGTCCCCAGTGCGGCAAAGATTTCCGGTTCATCGGTTTGCAGCCGCAGCATGATCTTTTCCACCGAATCGAGTGCTGGCCGCAGCATGGTCAGTTTGAAACCGCCGATCTGGCGCGTCTCCAGCGTCGCGGACAGGCGCGGATTGGATACGCCCTGGCACGCGGTCGAATAATCCTGCCTCGGCGGACCAAGCATTTCCAGCATGAAGGCGTTTTTGGGCTGGATGATGCCCTTGTTGAACCGCTCTTTGGCCAGTTTCATCTGCTCGCTCAAGGCCTCGGTCGCCGGAACGGCCCCTTCTTCGAATTCCGGCTCGCCAAATACCTCAAAGCCTGCGCCGGGCTGCATGGACGCGCTCTGCTCCCGGTCAGCCTGCATGATTTCGACTGTGCCTTTCAGCCGGTCGATTTCAGCCTGAACGGCGGCAACCTGCCCGCGCAGCGCCTCGATCTCGGCTTTCTGCAAGCCGAGCTCGGCCTGCAGTCCCGCCAGCGTGAACTCGCCGTCAATCGCTGTATCGTCCGCCAGGCGGCCAAAAATAGACCAGGCCAGAAACGCCAGCACCAGACAGACGCCGACAATGGCAACGGCAATAAGGTTTGGTGCCTTCATGGCTCAGGCCTCTTCCATGAATACAACAATGACCGAAACATTGTCGGGTCCGCCTGCCCGCAGCGCCGCGCGCACCAGTTCGATGCAGGCGGCCTCCGGCGAACCGACCTTTCCCAGCAGCGCCGCGATATGGGCGTCGGGAACGCATTTCGACAGTCCGTCGGAACATAACAACAGCACGTCTCCCGCCCGCAGCGCGGTCTGGTTGAAATCAATCTCGACATGCTTCGCCGCGCCGATTGCGCGTGTCACCACGTTTGCCTGCGGGTGCGCTTCGGCCAGTTCCGGCGGCAAATCGCCGGCATCGACCATTTCCTGTACCAGCGAATGATCCTTGGTCAGCCGCGTCAGTTTGCCATCGCGGATCAGGCAGCCCCGGCTGTCGCCAACCCAGGCAAGCACGGCCGATCCACCCTCGACCACCGCGGCGACAATCGTCGCCCCCATAATACCATTGCCCGCACCCTGCGAGCGGTCGAACACAATCGCATTGGCGTCTTCCAGTGCCATGGCGAGCATGTGCCGAGGGTCACCCGAATGCGGCAGCCGCAACAGGCTGTCGATGACCACGTCGGCAGCAATGTCACCCTGCCCGTGGCCGCCCATACCATCGGCGACTGCCCAAAGAATACCGGCGGGGTCCGTCAGGATCGCATCCTCATTGACCTGCCGCACCAGCCCGGTATGGGTTCGGCCAGCACCGCGCGGGGCAAGGGCGCGAGGCCGAATTCGGGGGACGAGGGTAACCGGATTCGTCATGCCTGCACGGGTTCCGCCAATCTGCGCCCGTTGCCGGGCGTCCGCATCCGAAACCCGGTGCACCTTGCCCGCGCCAGGCTCGATAGGAATTGAATTGTGACCGAGCCTAACCTATTCTTCGTCTCGATAAAACATCTATGATCCGGAGGATTCTGCGATGAGGAAATCATTCGTTTATGCCGCGGCGCTGGTAGTGGTTTCGCCCCTGGCAGCGGCCGCGCAAGACCTGACCGACGCCGAGCTGACGGCGCTGTTTCTGCAGCAACGCGACATGTTTACTTCGGCCGCTGCTCACGGCCAGACCCGTGGCCTGTCCCTGAGCGTGATCGAGGCTGGCGCCGAAGCCGTCGAGGCGGCCGTCGCAACCGAAGAGGCATTGATAACGGCGGAATCCGGCGGCACCGTATTGGCCGCGGACGTGAACGCCGTCCTGGCGCCTGAGCGTCAGGTCAATATTCGGGTGGTTTTTGGATTTGATTCCGCCGCCCTGACCGACGATCAGCGACCGAAACTGCAACAGCTGTGCGCGGTCATGGTCAATACCGACATCAACCATTTTCGGATCATTGGCCATACCGATGCCAGCGGCGGAGCGGAGTACAATTCGCGGCTGTCGCTGTTGCGGGCCGAAGAAGTTGAGCGGTTTTTTGTCAATGATTGCGGCATCGCCGACACCCGTCTGGAAGCCATCGGCGTGGGCGAACAATTCCTCTACAACACGACCGATCCCGATGCCGGCGAAAACCGCCGGGTGGAATTCCAGGCGATGAGCTGAACGGGCGCCGTGCGGACGATCGTTTACCAGGCGCAGTCCCTGGTCCCTGAAAGCTGCCGATCCGGGACAGGGGCCCGGGGATTGGGCAAACCCGTTTACGGACGCTCGGCCGCCCCGGCCCGCCGGTAAAGAAAAATGGTGCAAAAGTTGCGGGTGAATGGCATACTCGGCCGAGCATTTTTGCCGAACATGCGGACGCCGCAACTCATGGGTTGATTGCGGCAACCGAAACCGATGGGGTACAAATTGAAAACCAAAATACTCCGAATCCTGCTTGGTCTGCTGGCGGCGCCCCTGGTGTCGGCTTGTGCCCCGGAAGCCGTCGCAACACCTGAATTAGCGGCCGCTCAGGCGGCGGATGCTGTTGCGGTCCCGCGCGAAGGTGGCAACGGTTCCGGCGGCGGCGGCGGTGGCGGCGGCGGTGGTGGCGGCGATAGCTGGGGTTGATCGGTTGCCGTCCCTTGGGGGCGTGCGGGCGAACGTCTGGCCGGCACGGCATTTCGGGAGGGGTTGCTCGTGACAAAGCTGGTTTTGAACGTGCTGGCGATCTGCTTTTCCTGCTTGCTCGGCACGGCAGCCGCCCAGGATTCGGACGCCGAGGTTGCCCCGGTACAGTTCCGGCCGGTTAATCTGCAGGATCCCGTTCTTAAACACTACGCCATCGTGATCGGGAACGGCGACTATCTGGTCGCCCCCGACCTGCTCAACGCCGTCGCGGACGCCGAACTGGTCAGCGCTCTGCTTCGGGAACGGGGTTACACCGTTTTTGACTACACGAATCTTGATAAGTTTGGTTTCGAGCGCGTGCTGCGACGGGTCCTGTTTGACGTCGACAAGGACAGCGAAGTGATTTTCTACTACGCCGGCCACGGCCTGCAAATAGCGGGCGGCAACTACCTGGTTCCGGTCGATGCCGCGCTTGACAACGCCTATGACGTGCCCTTTGAAGCAATATCGCTCAGCAGCGTTGTCAACATTCTTGGTGCGCGGGCGCGGCTGCAATTGGTCATCCTCGACTCTTGCCGCAACAATCCGTTCGGCAATACCTTGTTGGTCACCGACCTTTCGAGCGAGTTGGCCGAAACGCGCGACGGGTTCAACACCTTGACCGCCCCGATCAATTCGCTGCTGGCGTTCGCGACTGCGCCGGGGATGGTGGCTTATGACGGGGCCAACGGTAACAGCCCTTTCACCTCTGCCTTGGTCGAAGCGGCGCGGACGAACCCGGATATGCCGGTCGGGCAATTGCTGGAAAACGTGCGTCGCGCGGTTTACCACCAGACGGAAGGCAAACAAGTGCCGTGGGAAAGTTCGACTCTGGTCGAGGTCGTCACGCTCAATGGCTCGGCGGGTGACCCCGATCGGGAAACACCCGATACGTCCGGCATCGGCGACACGCGCGGATTGGTGTTGAGCGTCGCCACCGGTGTTGTCAGCGCCGTAACCGGTTCACCCGACCAACCGACGCTGGTCCTGGAGGCACCGCTGGAGCGCGAAGTGGATATTGGAACCGCGCTGAACGCAGCTCTGGCGTCTGATCCGGATGCCACAATCACCATTATCCAGCCACCGGCAAATGGTTTCATATCTCTGGTCGATCTGGCCAACCGGCGCCGCGATGCGACCCAACCTTCGGCGGCGTCAGCGGAACTGGAAAAGCTGGTCTATACCAGCGCGCCAAGTCCGACGTCAGCAGATCAGCCGCTGGCGCCGGTGCTCGCCGACACGTTCAGCGTGGCGGTCAACGGGGTTGAGACGAAAGTTGAAATCAAGCTCGACGCCGACCCGTGCGACAGCGCGGCCGGCGACCACCTTGATCCCGATGGGGTTGGCCTCGGTCTCTATCCGAACGAAATCGAACCCGATGCCGCAATCCTGGCCTGCAATGCTGCCATCGCCGCATATCCCGAAGCGGGCCGATTCCATTACCAACGCGGCCGGGCCGAACTTGCCCTGTTGCAGTTCGATGCAGCACGCGCCGATTTTGAGAAAGCCAGGGACCTCGGCCACGTCCGTGCGTGGTATGCGCTGGGCGTCCTGGTCGCCAAGGAGGAAGCCATCACGTCGGGCAAATCCGCCGAACAGGCACCGCAAGCGGCGCTGGATTTGTATCGCGTCGGCGTCGAGCGCGGCGACCCGTTTGCCTATCACGCCCTTGGCAAACAACTGTTGCGTTATGGCAGTAACGCCGAGGTCCGCACCGAAGGTTATGAACTTTTGTCGCGGGCGCTCGAACTCGGCCACACGTTCGCGATGAATGAATTGGGCAGCTACTTCATTGATCCCGACACAGCCTATTCGGACCCGCCACGCGGATTTCGATACCTGAAGGAATCCGCCGCTCGCGGCGACATCTATGGTTTCGACAATCTTGGCTATGTTTACCTCGACGGGCTTGCCGGCGTGGAAAGTGACCCGAAATTGGCCGAAACCTGGTTCGAAAAGGCCGCAAGCGGCGGTCATCCGCTGGCGCCGGGCTCGCTTGGCAGGCTGTGGTACAGTGGGGCGCTCGGCACATCCGGCAACCATGCCGTCGCCGTCGAATGGTACGATTTGGGATTGTCGCGGGGCGACGGCTGGAGCGGCGCCAACGCGGGCTGGATCATCTCCGAGGGTAACGTCCCCGGCATGGGACCCGAAGACGCGGCGCTGCGCGCCGCAAAGGCCGCAGCGCTGAGCGGCAAAGATTCGGCGGCGTCGGCGCGCGAGCTGCTTGCCGACCTGCCCGTTGCCGCCGTCAACGCCGCTTCGCAGCGCCTGGTCAACGAATTTGGCGGCGAAATCGCTGTTGACGGCGCCTTCGGTGCCGGCAGCCGGGCCGAGATGAAACGTGTTCTGGACCTGCGCGGTGAAGAAATTGCCGAGACCGATCCGGTGGAACGCGCGATCTTGCTTGCCGGCGTCTACTGGCGCGCCAACAAGTTCCGGATCGACTTGTATTAACCAGGTCGCGGCTATCGCGCGGAACCCTATGCCCGACCGCTTGCGAGCGCCGATGCTTGCGGTCGTGCCGGCAAGGTTTGGCGGTGCAGCCAGACGAATGCGAACCCGTCCCGGATTGCCCGGACCCCGCCAGAGTCAGGCGGGAACCGACCGGCAGCACCCAACCCGGTCGGCAGTGCGTGTGGCTGTCGTGATCGCCAGGCGCGGTGGCCGCAAAGTGATGGCAGTGCAGAATGGGGCGGCGCAACAGCCGGCGGCGCGGAATCTGGCGCCTGGCCAAGGTCACCGCCGCGCTGCCGTCGCGAAGACCAACCCGCTTGTCCCGGCCGGGTCAAACGCCTGACGTCGGGGCCGATGCGTGTCCGCGGCGCGTCGCCGAACTTCGTGGCCGACAAGCCTGGCTCGACCGCACGTGGTCATCGAATGCCATGGTCCAGCATCGTCGTTCCGCGCGGTCATTGACAAGCGTTCAAATGTTCTCGCGGGTGTGGAGATCGAACGGCAGGACGCTGGTGTAGTTGCCCCCGGCGTTCCGCGCTTTGACGGCCTGCATCATGCCGACCACCGTGTCATGCGCCAGCCGGGCCAGCGGACACGAGATCACAAGCGAGAGCGTTCCATCCAGAAGGGCGGCGCGGGTAATATCCATCAACTGATAGCCGATGGCCACGATCTTGCCCGCGCGGTCGCTGTTGCGCAACGCAGACACGGCTCCGGTGATGCCGCCGCCGGCAACGTAAAGTCCGGCAAGATCCGGGTGTTCGCCAAGCAGCCGTTCGGTCATCTCTTGGGCGATAGCACTCGACTCGAAGGTCGACAAAGGTTCAAGCAAGGTGAATTCGGGGGCGTATTCGCGGAAATACGACCGGAAGCCGCTTTCGTTCATTTCCTGGCAGCGGTACCGGTGGTTGCCGACCAATATTCCCAGTTTGCCCGGTCGCTTCGACAGTTTCTCGATCGCCCAAGCGGCGGTGCGGCCGACCTTCCAGTTGTCAAGCCCGACGTAATGCACCTGCCCGGTGGCCGCAAGCTGCGAGATCAGGGCGAAAACCGGAACGCCGCGCGCCTGAACCATGTCGACGGCCTCGGTCACCAGCGGATGGACGGCCGAGGTGATACATAGTGCCTGACAGTCTTCGGCGAGCGCCCGCGCCCGCGCAGCGGTATTCTGCGGTGAAAGGTCTTCCAGGAACTCGATTCGCACCGCGATATCCGCGTCATGGACCCGCTTGGCGGCGTCGCGGATCGCCTCGCCAACCATCCGGTAAAACGACCGGTGCGGCTGCAGCAGCAGGAATCCGAAGCGATACTTCGGCCGGCTGGCGGCAACGCGGCGCTGGATTGCGCCGGTGCCATAAAAACCAATTCTTTCCGCGGCCTCCTGCACGCGTTGTCGTGTAACCTGACGAACGTTTCCGGCACCGGCAAGCACCCGGTTCACCGTGGCGATTGAAACCCCGGCGGCCTTGGCCAGGTCCGGGATGATTGGGCGTGACATGTCGGCCTCCCATATCATTTCAACGCAGTATCCATCAGAGTATGATACTAATGAGACGATTATGCTACGTCATATCATCTGTTCTTGATTTGATTCAAGTCAAGGCGTTTACCGTCGCCGCAACAAGGGCGAACAGCCGCGCCGATACTGCGGACATGCCGGGCGATACGCCGGGCGAACGCTGCGGAATGCCCGGATGCAAGCGCATTGGCCGGGACGGGTGCCGCCCGCCCGGCGGAGGAACGCGATGGACGATCTGAGTTTTGGCACGCGCAACAAACGCGGCGACTGGGCGCCGAACGGGCGGATCGAGGTCGCGCCTTACTGGGCATGGCCGCCGAAGCTGATGGCTGTCCTGAAATGGCTGCCGGACTATGTCTGGCCGTGGAACGCATTCCACATGGCGACCGCGCTGGCTTATTGGGCCTGGGTTGTTCCCGACGTCGAAGTGATGAAAACCCTCGCCCTTGGCTGGGCGCTTTGGCTTTATGCGGTCAACGCGGCGGCGATCTTTGTCATGTATGGCTCGATCGAGCTGTTCTATTACGTCAAGCGCAAACAAGGCGCGCGGTTCAAGTACAACGGCAAGTTTCCCGGCGACCATCCCTCGGATGTCTTCTGGTTCAAAAGCCAGAATATCGACAACTTCCTGCGGTCATTCTTGATCACCATCCCGCTGTGGACCGTGGTCGAGGTGATCTTTCTTTACGCTTTCGCCAACGGCTATGGACCCTGGGTCGCATGGGCCGACAGCCCGTGGTATCTGGCGGCGCTGGTCTTTGTCGCCCCGGCGATCCACGAGGTGCATTTCTTCCTGATCCACCGGCTGTTCCACACGCCGATCCTGTACAAATGGATCCATTCGGTCCACCACAACTCGGTCAACCCGTCGCCCTGGTCGTCGCTGTCGATGCACCCGGTAGAAGGTTTCCTGTATCACGCGGTCGCCTTTTGGCACCTGATTATCCCGTCAAACCCGATTGTCGCGCTGTACCAGCTGCACATCGCGGGCTTCGGGGCGGTGAACGGTCACATCGGCTTTGAGAAGCTGGAGATCACCAGGGACACGCCGCTCAATTCCCACGCCTATGCCCACTACCTGCACCACAAATACTTCGAAGTGAACTACGGCGGCGACGGCCTGATCCCCTTGGACAAGTTGACCGGCAGCTGGCACGACGGCACCAAAGCGGGCGAGGCGCTGATGCAGGCCCGCTTCGAGAAGAAGATGGCGCGGCTGAACGCGAAAAACCCCGCAGATGCGTAACGGCCTTGGGCGGCAATCCCTGGGAACATCGGCAACCCGTCAAGCGACGGCAACGTGGAGGAGGAGACAACAATGAAAACAGCGAACCAAATGGTCAAGATTCTGGCGACGACGGCCCTGTTGGCCATCAGCGGCACCATCCTGATGGCACAAGATACCGGGACCAAGATTTTCGTCATCGGCGGCAAGGCCGACGATCCGTTCTGGTCCAAGGTCAAGCGCGGCGCTGACGATGCCGGCATGGTTGTCGCGGCCCAGGGCGGTTCCGTGATCTGGCTTGGCCCGCAGAACTATGACAACCTTGGCGCTGATGCGGCCAATTTGATCCGATCAGCCCTGAGCCAGAATCCCGGTGCCATCGTCGGACCGAACTGGGTGCCGGAAGCCATGGACGACGCGTTCAAGGCGGTCACGGATGCCGGTGTTCCCCTGATCATCTACAACGCCGGAAGCATGGAGGGTGCCAGGCAGCTGGGCGCCATGAACTTCATCGGCAATGATGACTACGTGGCCGGCGTGGCCGGCGGGGAATTCTTTACCGCCCATGCGTCGAAGAACGTTCTCTGCGTCAACACCATTCCGGGCGCCGCCAACCTTGAAGCACGCTGCAAGGGTCTTGCGGATGGAATGGCCAAGGCCGGCGGCGTATCGAACCAGTTGCCCCTGCCGGCAACCACCTTTGGCGACCCGACCGCGGTGGCACAGGCGATCAAGGCCGCCCTCACCGGCGACCCGACAATCGACGGCCTGATCACCATCAGTGCCGGGGACGCCAACAGTGCAGCCATCGGAATCATGCAGGCCGGCAGCGTGGACAAGGTCAAGCTCGGCACCTTCGATTTCGACGGCGCCAATCTCGAACGCATCAAGGACGGCACGCAACTGTTTGCAATCGACCAGCAGCCCTACATGCAGGGCTATCTGGCAGTGTCCCTTCTCAACGCCTTCGTCAACTATGGTTTCGACCTTCCCACGCGACCGATCCTGACCGGGCCGGGAATCATCAGCACCGAGAACGTCGATGCTGCGATGTTGGGCGTGAAGGCAGGAACGCGCTGATCTTCCAGAAATTCTTTGCCCGGCCCGAGCACTGCATCGGGCCGGGCAAAACGTCGTCGCGCCAGCGATCCGGGCTTTCACGCAACCAAAATGAGAATGGACTTGACAGAGAGTTTTCACACCAGCTGGCAATTGAACACGCGGCTCCGGCGGCAACTGCGCCTTGGCATGGTCGGTGGCGGCCTTGGCGGCTTTATCGGTGCCCTGCACCGAACGGCGGCGGTCATGGACTCGCGCTGGACACTGGTGGCCGGTGCCCTGTCGCGCGATCCGGCGCGCGCCCAGGCGTCCGCAGAGAACTGGTATCTTGATCCGGAGCGGTCCTACAACGACTATCACGACATGGCGCGCGCCGAAGCTGCGCGGCCCGACAGGCTGGATGCCGTCACCATCGTTACAACGAACGAGACACATTTCGAAATCGCCCGTGAGTTCTTGCAGGCGGGCTTCAATGTGATCTGCGACAAGCCCCTGACAACGCGCCGGGAAGATGCCTGGGAATTGGTCAAAATCGCACGGAAAACTGGAGCGATTTTTGGCGTGACCTATACCTATTCCGGCTACCCGATCATCCGCATGGCGCGGCAGATGATCCAGTCCGGTCAACTGGGCGACATCCGCAGCGTGGTGGTCGAATACGCATCGCAGTACGGCACCGAACCGGAATACGGTATGCCCTGGATGGACGATCCGGCGCGCACCGGGCCATCCAGTCTTGTCGCGGGCACGGGGACTCATGCCTTTCACCTGGCCGAATTCGTGACGGGCTGCCGGGTCGCCGAAATATCCGCCGATCTGGCGACCTTGGTGCCCGGTCACAAGCTGGAGGATCACGCGACCATGCATCTTCGGTTTGAAGGCGGTGCGAGGGGTCTGCTGTGGAACACCTCGCTTGCACCCGGCAATGAGAACGGGCTGTCGATCCGGGTCTTCGGCAGTCTGGGCGGGCTGCGCTGGCATCAGGAAAATCCCAATGTTCTGCACTATTCGCCGCTGAACGAGCCGACCCGTATCCTGAAACGCGGCGGTTTTGGCACCGATGAATCCGCGCGGAAATGGGAACGCGCCGTGGCTGGCCAGCCAGAGGGCTATCTGGAAGCCTTCGCCAATCTCTATTCGGAGATGGCAGAAGCCATTCTTGCAAAAGAGGACGGGCAGATGGCCCCAGAAGGCCGATACTTGTTCCCGACTGTCGAGGACGGTGCGCGAGGGGTCGAATTTGTCCATGCCGCAATCGAGTCCAGCCGCAACAATGCCGCTTTCGTCACCGTCCGGCGGGGCTGATCCCTTCGCCGTCGCCGGAACCATATGAACATTCCGGCAAAGTCACGACCATCACACCCTCGCGAGAAATGACAAACATGAACACGACTTTCCAACTTGCCGCCTGCGCCGAAATGCTGTGGCGCGACCGTCCGATCGAATGGCGCTGCGCGCGTCTGAAGGATCTGGGCTTCGGCGTCGGACTGTGGAACTGGCCAGAGCATGATCTGGCCAAGCTTGAGGCGACGGGTGCCGATTTCACCATCATGAACGGCTTTCTGCGTGGCCACCTGACCGATGACGCGGGCGCGGCCGAGTTGCTGAAAACCGCGCGCGAGACGGTTCAGGTCGGCAAAAGGCTGGGCGTGGCCCGGCTGAACCTGCACGGCACCGGGCTTGGCGACCGGGGCCTTCCGGTTCAGCCCATCGAGGTCGTGACCGGCGCCATGTGGCTGAAAGCCCGCGACACTCTTTGCCGCGTTGTCGATTTGGCCGAGGAAGAGGGCGTCGTTTTCACGCTGGAAAACCTGAACCTGCTGGTGAATCACCCCGGCGTGCCTTTTGGCCGGGCCGAAGATACCCTGGCGCTGGTTTCTTCGGTCAGTCACCCGCGTTTGCAGTTGAACCTCGACCTCTATCATGCGCAGATCGGCGAGGGGAACCTGATCGAGCTGTGCCGCAAATGCCTGCCGTGGATCGGCGAGATCCAGGTGGCCGATGTGCCGGGCCGCATGGAACCCGGCACCGGCGAAGTGAACTGGAACGGCATTGCCAAGGCCCTGAAAGCGATGGGTTATTCCGGCCCGGTGGCGATGGAGGCTTTTGCCTCGGGCGATCCCGAAACCGCCCTTGCCACCTTCCGCAACGCGTTCGAGGTTTAATCCCGTGGTCCACAGAAACACCCGTCCGACCGTCGCCGATATCCGCGCGATGAAAGCGCGCGGCGAAAAAATCAGCATGCTCTATGTCAATACGCTGGAAGAAGCGGCGGCGGCCGATGCCGCCGGCATTCACATGCTGTCGATCGAGGGCCGCTTCTACAGCCCCGAAATGCGCGAGGCGGCGGGAAAATGCTTTGTGCAGGTCGGTCTGCCCTATGGCGGCTGGGGCAGGTTTGAGGGTCGTCACCTGGCCACGGCGGAGGATTACCTGCGCGCCGCCTTCCACTTTTCGGCTATGGGCGGTGATTGCTTCTATTGCTCGGCCTCGCTCGATATCCAGAAAGTGCTGTGCGACAACCACATCCCGATTGTCGCCCATGTCGGCCTGATCCCGTCCTATATCACCTGGACGGGGTTCCGCGCCGTTGGCAAGACGGCGACCGAAGCGTTGAAGGTCTGGCAGCACGTCAAACAACTTGAAGCCATCGGCTGTTTTGGTGCCGAGCTGGAGGTCGTGCCTGACCGCGTGGGCGCGCTGATCGCCAAAAACACGCCGATGATCATGCTGGGCATGGGGGCAGGGCCCGGCGCGGATGCGCAATATCTGTTTGCCGAGGACGTGCTGGGACACACCGATGGCCACCGCCCGCGCCATGCCAAGACCTATCGCAACTTCGCCGCCGAATTCGCCCGCCTGCAACAGGAGCGCGTTTCGGCTTTCCGCGAGTTCATTGCCGATGTGAATTCGGGGGCCTATCCGGCCCCGCAGCACAACGTCGCGATTTCGGACGGCGAATTCCGGCAATTTGAAGCCGCGCTGAAGCTTTGATGCCCGAATATACGGGTATGCGGATCGGTGTGGTTGGCTACGGAACGGGCGGCCGCCACTTCCACGTCCCCTTCATCAATGCGGCAAAGGGAGTCAAGCTTGCCGGCGTCGTGGCCCGTGCGCCCGGCACCATGGCCGCGGTTCGGGCCGATGCGCCGGGCGTACCGGTCTTTGCCAGCCTCACCGCCATGATTGCCGCCGGAAATCTGGATGCGGTGACGATCACCACCCCGCCGCAGACCCGGCGCGCACTGGTGCTGGAGGCGATTGCCGCAGGCCTGCATGTCATCGCCGACAAGCCTTTCGCCCCTACCGCCGAGGGTGGGCGCGAACTGGAAGCTGCCGCGCGCGCGAAAGGCGTCATTCTCGGCGTCTTTCAGAACCGCCGCTGGGATTCCGACATCCAGACGTTGAACAAGCTGATCGGCGACGGGCGGCTGGGCAAGGTCTGGCGCATCCATTCGCGGATGGATTTCGACGATCCGGCCACGCTCGAGGCCGGGCCGACCGGCGGGCTGTTGCGCGACCTTGGCAGCCATCTGGTCGACCAGATGCTGTGGCTGCTTGGCCCGGCGAAATCGGTCGATGCCCAACTTGACCATGCCGATCTGCCGCAGGGCCGGACCGACGTGGGCTTTACCATCGCCATGCGCCACACGGGCGGCGTCCACAGCCATGTCTCGGCCAGCAAGCTGAACCACCTGAACATCCGCGAACTTCGCGCTTACAGCGCGCTTGGCAGCTATGTCGCGCATGGGTCCGATGTACAGGCGCAGGCAATCTTCGCGGGCCTGAGACCCGCCGATGATCTGGCGGCATGGGGCTTTGAGCCGGTGCCGAATTGGGGCGTTCTGCGAACCGCCGCCGGTGAGCAGCGCGTCCCGGCCGAGCAGGGCCGCTACCACGACTATTACCAAGCCTTTGCCCGCGCTGTCCGCGACCAAGGCGCGCCGCCAGTGACGGCGGCGGAAGGAATTCGCACCCTCGCCGTGCTTGACGCCGCCCGCGTCAGCGCGGCCGAGGGAAGATCAATCGATCTTTGAAACCAAAGGAAACACAAAAAACTTAAAGTAGCTCTTCTCGGCGCCGGTCGCATTGCCGACGTACATGCCACCGCCATCTCGTCCAACCCCTGCCAGCACGCTTGTCGCCGTGGCGGACATCAACACCGCTGCGGCTGAAAAGCTTGCGGCGCAGTACGGGGCCGAGGCGCGCAGCACCGATGCCATCCTCAACGATGCGACGATCGATGCGGTGCTGATCGCCACCTCGACCGACACCCATTCCGACCTGATCGAGCGCGCGACGGGCGCCGGCAAGGCCGTGCTCTGTGAAAAGCCGGTGGACCTTTCCCTCGCCCGTGCCCAAGCCTGCCAGAAGGTGGTCGACGCCAATGGGCGTCCGGTGATGATCGGTTTCAACCGCCGCTTTGACCCGAATTTTTCGGCGCTGAAAGCGGCGTTGGACGG
>JAYTCN010000463.1:0-2811 GCA_043736475.1 Paracoccaceae bacterium | reverse complement strand
AAGTCTTCAGGTCCATGGGACGCTCCTTTGGCGAGGATGAATCCCTCAGAAAACCACCTTTCTCCGTCCTCAACAACTCTGTGTCGTGTAGTGTGAATTTTTGGTTAAGTTTTTAACTAATAGTGTTCATTATCAACTATTTAGATGGAATTTCACGCGTGAAATTACCCGGCCAGGATAAAAATCCACGCCACCAGCGCGGCAAACGCCGCCAGCGCCACCGCCGCCGATCCGGCTTCCTTGGCCTTTTTTGCCAGCGGATGCCGATCGCGCGAGATATGGTCAACCGCGGTTTCAACCGCCGTATTCATCAATTCCGCCGCCAAAACCAACATTCCCAGGGCGATGATCACGGCCCTTTCAACGCTGGAAAGGTCGAGGTACAGGGCCAGCAGGACCGAAATTCCGTTGACAATCGTCCATTGTCGCAAGGTTCTTTCCGAAGCCCGGCAAGCCTTCCAGCCATCGAGCGACCAGATGCGGGTGTTCAGGAACCGCCGGCATTCGGCCATCAGGATCGCGCCCATTCTGGCTCCGGATTTTTCCGCCATCATACCGGCAAGACTTTGGCTGGCAATCGTCCATCGGCAGGGCTATTCTGCCGGCATGTTCACCGTCGAGCACGATTTTGACGCGACAACCGTGATTTTGGTCGACGAGGGCGGAAAACCCTTGCGTGAAGACATCACGATCAACGCTTTTGACGATTGTGCCACGGTGGAACAATTCGATCCCAGGCTGGGCGTGACGGTGCACGTGACGCTGTCAACCAGCCAGATCAGGGATTTGGCGGCGGCAATGAACCTGCCGGAAGGGACTTATATCAGAAAGGGAAAACCATGAAATTGCTCAGCATCGCTTTTGCCGCCGTCATCGCCGGCTCGGCAGTCATGGCCGACACCACCATCCTGCTCACCCGCCACGGCGACCGCGATACTTTGGCCGAGGATCTGAACGCCAAAGGCCGGGCGCGGGCTGCGGCCCTGCCGGCGGCGGTGGCCGAATTTGATATCGCCGCGATCTATTCGCCCGACAAGCAACGCAACCTCGACACGGCGGCGCCGCTGTCGCAGCAGCGCGGTATCGCGGTGACCATCCTCGACCCGCTCGCGGCGGCAGATATCCTGCGCTCGGCCCATCCCGACCGCGCCGTCATCTGGATTGGCAACACCGACAACCTCGAGAAAATCTTCGCCGAACTCGGCGGCACCGGCGCGCCGCCAGAATTTTATGGCGACATCTACGTGCTGACCCTGACCAGTGCCGGCGAAACGTCGGTCGAGAAACGGCATTACGGTCGCTGAGCCGGGCACCGGTTTCCGATCCGCCACATCGCGGCGCGCCGACCGCGATTTGCGGGCCCGCATGTCGCATCAAGGCCACCTGCGCCGCATTGCTTGTTCGCGCCGTCGCGTCCCAAACCATCCGCGAAATCGAACGGAGACCCGAACCATGCCACGCCTGCACATCCTGCAATCCATATGGGCCATGGACCGCCTGCATTCCGACGGCATGGAATGGAGCCTGGACGAACGCTTCACCATGATCCGCCAGGCCGGGTTTGACGGTATCTGCACCCATTTCCACACCCGCTCGGAAGTTACGCCCTGGATCGGCGCGGCCAGAGACCATGGTTTTGTCATCGAAGGCCAGTGTTTCCCGACCGACATCGCCAGCCTGCGCCCGGCGCTCGATCTGGCGGCGGAATACGGCGTCCACCATCTGACCGTTCAGGCCGACGTGCGCCCCTATGACGTCGATTCCTCGGTGCCGATCCTGCAGGGCTGGCACGAACTGGGGCAGGCATACGGCGTGAATGTGCTGATCGAAACCCATCGTGGCATGATGACCACCGACCTGTGGTCGACCCGCGAAATGCTCGACAGGCTGCCGACCCTGCCACTGCTCGCAGACCTGTCGCATTACGTCTGCGGCCAAGAGACCACCCTGCCGGTGGCGCCGCGCAACCAGGAAATGATCGAGCGGGTGCTGCGCCAGGCGCAAGGTTTCCATGGCCGCATCGCCAGTTCCGGCCAGGTGCAGGTCGAGCTCGGCTTTCCTTGTCACCGGCCTTGGGTCGAGCAGTTCCTGCGCTGGTGGGAATTCGGGTTTCGCGACTGGCTGGACCGCGCGGCGCACGATGCCAGCCTGACCTTCACCTGCGAGCTCGGCCCCCGCCCCTATGCCATTTCCGGTCCGGACGGCAACGACCTGTCCGACCGCTGGCAGGACGCCATGGCGATGAAGGCGATGATTGCCGAATTGTGGGGAAAGATCGGCGGACAGGCCCCTTCCAAAACGTTTGCCAATTGATAGGCTGGCGCCAAATGCCAGCGAGGACTCCATGCCCGACTCCGCAGCAATACCCGACTCTGACCGGCAGCTATTTGATCTGCGGATGCAGCGCAGCCATGCTGACCTGTTTGGCATGCTGGAAAGGCTTTATGGCCAACACGCCAATTATGCGAAGTTCGCCAAGGCCTTGACGGCGGCGCTGGCGCGCAACTGGGGCGAACGCCCGGCTGACCTCAAACTGCTTGACCTCCAGCGCGACCTCGAACCCGACTGGTTCCAGCGGCCCGGCATGGCAGGCTATGTGTTTTACATCGACCATTTTAACGGCAATCTGCAAGGCGTACTGGACAAACTCGAGTATCTGCAAGACCTTGGCATTACCTACGTTCATTTCATGCCCTGTCTGAAACCGCGGTCCGGCGACAGCGACGGTGGTTATTCGGTGATGGATTACAAGGCGATCAATCCGGCATACGGGTCGATGGCGGATTTTGAGCTGGTTGCGAAAACCCTGCG
>JAYTCN010000462.1:0-6613 GCA_043736475.1 Paracoccaceae bacterium | reverse complement strand
GCGCAAAGGACGCATTCGTAGAGGCCGTCGAGTTTCTTGCGGTCTTCGATGGATTGTTTCCATTCGATTGCCGGGGTCTCGGTTTTGGTTTCCAGCCACGGTTTGACCTCGGCATGCTGGGCGTAGAACTGGGTCAGGTCGGGGACCAGATCCTTGACCACCGGCATGTGCGGCAGCGGGTAGATGCGGATGTCGCCCTTGATCTCGTCGCTGCCGCAGATGCAGGCCAGGGTGTTGACCCCGTCGACGTTCATGGCGCAGGAGCCGCAGATGCCTTCGCGGCAGGAACGGCGGAAGGTGAGGGTCGGGTCGATCTCGGTTTTGATCTTGATCAGGGCGTCGAGCACCATCGGGCCGCAGTCGTTCATATCGAGCCAGTAGGTGTCGATACGCGGGTTGGCACTATCGTCGGGGTTCCAGCGGTAGACGCGGAAAGCGCGGACGTTGCTGCCATCGGGTTTCGGCCAGGTTTTGCCTGCCGTGATGCGCGAGTTTTTCGGCAGGGTCAGTTCAACCATGGGAAACGCCTTTGGAATTGGCCAGAATCTCGCGGATCCTGGCTTCGATGACTTTGGCCCTTTGGTCAAAGCTGTGGTGTTCGTGGATATAGTCGGCGAATTGCCGCCTTTGGCGCCGCCGCTCGGCGCTCTCGCTGAGCGCGGAATCGATGCAGGCACCAAGTTCTTCATCGGTATCTGCGAAATAAACGTACTCGGCGAGGTCAGCGGGCAGGCCCGTTACCCGGTCGCTGACAATTGGCACGCCGCAGGCAAGCACGTCGAAAATGCGGTTATTGACAAAACCCGTTTCCCGCATCGAGGCGTGATGGTCGTTCAGCACCACGCCGGCCGAAGCGTAGTGACGGCCAAGATCGACATTCGCGATGTTTTTGCCTTGCCACATGCCAGGCAGAAGCGAATCCCAAAGGCGGCCGTAGACATGCACCTTGCGGCCGGTTCGAAAAGTCCGCGGCACGATTCCGTTGGCCAGCCGGTCCGGGTAGGCATTGCCGACGAACAGGATTTCGGACGATGGTCCAGACCCGGCCGGGGCGGGGCGAAAAATTCCGGTATCGGTGCAATGCAGCAGTTCCGAGACATTGGCGTCTGCGGCAGCCAGACTTTCGGCTGCCGGTTGCGAGGCGACCCAGACATGATCCATCGCGGCAATTTCACCGCCACCCAAGGTGCCGGCATGCGACAGAACCCACATCACCGCAGCATTATCGCCTTGGCGCTGCATCGGGCGAATGCCGCGCAACAGCAACTCAGCTTCGCCGGAAACCCTGGCGCTTGACCAGTCTTTCAGGCAATCAATCCGCGTCTTGTGTCCCAGCCTGCGCATGGCCGCCGCAAGCGAGACCGCGAAATGATATTCGCCGGAAAAGGCCGCCATCATCCGGCGGCGGGCAGGTATCTTGATCGCCAGCCGGAACGGCGCATTGGGACGGATCGGGCGCGGCGACCTGATCGCGGGCCCGGCAACATCCTCGGCGCTAGCGAGCCGAAGCGACGCGACGAAAGCCGGCAATGTGCCGGGATCAAGGGTCTGCGGCACGAATTCAGCGATGATCGCGTCATAATTCCGCTCCAGCACCCGGTTCCCGGCGGCAAGTCCGGTCACCAGCACCAACCCGGAAGGCGGGCAGGCAACGACCTCGATCTTCAGGTCGGGCCGGTATTTTCGCAGGATCGGCAGCAGTTTCCAGACATCACCGGTCCAGGACATGGTCTGCGACTTGTCCCAGTCGCGCTCGGCGGCGACAAAGGACATCGGTACACAGTCGTGCAGAAGGATCATGCCGCCGGGATTGCTGATCTTTTCGGTTCCAATGAAATCGCGCAGCAGGAATTCAAACAGGTGCAGGCCGTCGAGAAAGGCGAGGTCGATTTTGGCGCCGAGTCTTTCGGCGGCTCCGGAGGCGAAAAAATCGTCGCTGGTCATCTGGAAGCAATGCAGCTCGCGCTTGCCGGCATGGATGTCGCGGCGGATGCGGAAAGCCGGGTCGATGGCGATGGAGCGGGCGGAAGAAAGTTCGAGGCTTTGGCCCGAAGCGGTGCCGATTTCCAGATACCAGTCGGGCTTTCGCGTTGCGTGCAGCCATTTCAGGAATTCGAGATAGTGAATGCCGCCCATTTTCGGAAAAACGGCGGTCAATGGCGGAACGGCCGGAATTTCGCCCATCAATTTTATGGCAGTTCTTGCCATCCTAGCCGGTAACTCCAGCGATCTGGCCGTTGCGGCGCAAATGATCCAGACATTCGGCGTAAACCGCATCGGGATCGCGGCCACGCAGGAAACTTTCGTCGAAACTCAGCGAAAGCCCGGCGGATGGGCCGTTGGTACCGATGCCGAATTCCGCCTCGCCGCGCGGGCCAGCGGCAGAGCGGGCCTTGTCCTCGCAAAGTGCGATGGCTTCGGCATCGGTATAGGTTTGCAGCACGGATTCGCAGGCGGCCAGTGCGACAAGTGCGGTAACGGCCAGGTAACGGGTCATGATTTCCTCCAGTTCAATTCTCGCCCAGCGACGACTGGATGGTGCTGCCGTTGGCGAGAAAGGTCAAAGCGCGTTGGCGTTGGCCAGGTGTCAGGGTGTCCCACAGGGCTTTGTCTTCGGAATTGAGCAGAACGCCGGGGGCGACTTCGGTCAGGCCGACCAGCGCCTGCTGATCGGCTGCCTGGGCGATACAGGTGTTGTAGGGTCTGGCATCGAGTTGATAACGGGTGAATCCGTTGTCGGTGACAGCGCCGGTGAATGTCCCGGCTTTGCTGATAAACAGGCTGGCGGTCTGGCCGGGTCGCAGGGGAATGGCGGTCTTGACCTGGGCGAGGCAGGCGCGCTGGGTGCCGGTGAGATAGGGCATCGGGTCGGATTCGGCGGCGCAGGCGGCCAAGAGCAGCACGGACGAGAGCATTTTTTTCATATCAGTAAACCCTTGCCTTCGGCGCGATCCGTTTCAAGTCGATGCCGCCGTCGGCTTCGCTGGTCAGCGGGTCGAGGTGGACATCGCGATAGGACAGGCTGACTTTGCTGCCGTCAACCCGCGCCAGCGTGTGTTTGCGCCAGTCGGCGTCGTCGCGCTTGGGGTAATCCTCGTGCGCGTGGCTGCCGCGCGATTCCTTGCGGGCCTCGGCGGAAACCACGGTGGCCAGCGCATTCGGGATCAGGTTGGTCAGTTCCAGGGTTTCCATCAGGTCGGAGTTCCAGATCAGGGAGCGGTCGGTGATCCGGAGGTCGGACAGTTGGCCGGCGATGATCGTCATTTTGGCGGCACCTTCGGCCAGGGTTTTGTCGGTACGGAAAACGCCGGCGTCGGTTTGCATGGTGCGTTGCATATTCAGGCGGAGGTCTGCGGTGGGGGCGGAGCCTTTGGCATGGCGGATGGAGTCGAAGCGGGTCATGGCCTGGTCGAGGGACGCGGCATTCAGCGGGCGGTTTGACTCTTTGGGATCGACGATCTCGCCGGCCTTGATTGCGGCGGCACGGCCAAAAACCACGAGGTCGATCAGGCTGTTGGAGCCAAGCCGGTTGGCGCCGTGGACCGAGGCGCAGCCAGCCTCGCCGACCGCCATGAGCCCGGGCTGGATGCGGTCGTGGTCGGCATCAGTCGGGTTCAGCGCCTGACCCCAATAGTTGGTCGGGATACCGCCCATGTTGTAATGCACCGTCGGCAAGACCGGGATCGGGGCCTTGGTCACATCGACCCCGGCGAAGATTTTCGCCGACTCGCTGATACCGGGCAGGCGTTCGTGCAAAGCCTCGGGCGGCAGGTGGTTGAGGTTGAGGTGGATGTGGTCTTTCAACGGTCCGACACCGCGGCCTTCGCGGATTTCGATGGTCATGCAGCGCGAAACCACGTCGCGCGAGGCGAGGTCCTTGTAGGTCGGGGCGTAGCGTTCCATGAACCGCTCGCCTTCGGAATTGGTCAGATAGCCGCCTTCGCCGCGGGCGCCCTCGGTGATCAGGCAGCCGGCGCCATAGATGCCGGTGGGGTGGAACTGGACGAATTCCATGTCCTGCAGCGGCAGGCCGGCGCGGGCGACCATGCCGCCGCCGTCGCCGGTGCAGGTATGGGCGGAAGTGGCGGTGAAATAGGCGCGGCCATAACCGCCGGTGGCCAGCACCACCATCTTGGCCGAAAAGCGGTGCAGGGTGCCGTCGTCGAGTTTCCAGGCGAGAATGCCGTTGATGGTGCCGTCGTCGGTCAGCAGCAGGTCGATGGCGAAATATTCGATGAAGAATTCGGCCTTGTGTTTCAGCGACTGGCCGTAAAGCGTGTGCAGGATGGCGTGGCCGGTGCGGTCAGCGGCGGCGCAGGTGCGCGCGACCGGCGGGCCCTCGCCGAATTCCGAGGTCATGCCGCCGAAGGGGCGCTGGTAGATGCGGCCATCCTCGGTGCGCGAGAACGGCACGCCGTAATGTTCGAGTTCGTAGACGGCCTTGGGGGCTTCGCGCGCCAGGTATTCCATGGCGTCGAGATCGCCCAGCCAATCCGAGCCTTTGACGGTGTCGTAGAGGTGCCATTGCCACGAATCCGGCCCCATGTTGCCAAGGCTGGCGGCGATGCCACCCTGGGCGGCGACCGTGTGCGAGCGGGTGGGAAAGACCTTGGTGATGCAGGCGGTTTTCAGCCCCTGCTCGGCCATGCCGAGGGTTGCCCGCAAGCCAGCGCCGCCGGCGCCGACAACGACGACATCGTAGCTGTGATCGATGAATTCGTAGGCGGGCATCAGGCACTCCGGTCAGGAAAACAGGGCAATCTTGGCGAGGGAATAGAGCGCTGTCAGGGCGAAGACGGCGCAGAAAGTGGTGTTGGCGACCAACAAGCGCCGGTGCGCCGGGCCGTGAACGTAATCCTCGATCACTTCACGCAGGCCCTGGTGCAGATGGGTGAACAATGTGAGGAAGAAAAACGCCGCGACCGACGCGTGGAGCGGGTTGGCATAGGTGGCGAGCACGGCTTCGCGCGACCGGCCGAGCGTGCTGGCGAAGGGGTAGAGGAACAGCAGCGCCAACGGGATCAGGGTCAAGGCGCTGAGGCGTTGCCGCCACCAGCGTCGGGAACCCTGGTTGCGCGTCCGGGTCATGCGGACCACGCAACGGCCAGCGTGATTGCGGTCAGGATGACCGAGGCGGCACCAGCGGCGATGCCGCTGCGGGTGACGGTTGGCAATGCAAACCCGTGCCCGGCATCCCAGGCCAGATGGCGGATGCCGTTGGCGAAATGGTACCAGAATGCCCAGAGCGAAACGGTGAGGACGACCTTGCCGAACCACGAGGTCAAGATACCGTTCACCATCAAGAAATAGGCGTCGCTGGTTGCGGCTGCGAGAAACCACCAGACCAGCAGCAGCGCCATGAGCACAAGCCCGACGCCGGTGACGCGGTGCAGGATCGACAGCACCGTGGTAATCTGCGGGCGATAGATCGTCAGATGCGGCGACAGCGGACGGGTACTTGGGGGCGTGCCGGGCATGGGGTCTCTGCCTTTGAAGTGCGTTGTGTCTGGTTTTGGTTTCTGGGTCAGGAAATGTCCACAGGGTTTTGATGCGGGCTGACGGTTACCGGCCGGTAAAGGCAAGAACCTTGCGCTGAAACGATTCAAAGCTGTCCCAGCCTCAGATCCGGATCATAGTCGCGGTCCACCTGTTTCACCACCGCCTGGCCGCAGCGCATTTTGCCGGTGGCGGCGTCGAAGGCGTAGGTCGGATTGCCTTGCAGGGACCAGCCTTTTGCCAGCGCTTCGGTCACCCGATGGCAAAAGGCCGAACTGTCGTCATCAGTCAAAAACCGGTAGGCAAGCATGCTGTTATCCAGGAAAAGGTGAGGGGCCGATCCAGCCGTGGATCAAGGAGACGGCTGCAAAAACCACAACAGACAGAAAGATCAGGCGCAGATCATGGATCGCCGGGCCGGCAGGCGGGCGCACCCATTTGTCGGAAGTTGCGTTGATGACAAGCATTTCGCTGACGGCCCAGACGAGCATGGATACAAACAACACCAGCGAGGCGCTGTCGCCGTTAACAAGCAGGTGCGCGACGGACCAGACAATCACGCCGGTCAACATTGGATGACGCAGCAACGGGCGCAGGCGGCCGCGCGACGCGCCCATGCCAAACAGGATGACCGCGCAAAGCATCAGCGGATTGTTGACGAATGTTCCCCAGCCTGGCGGCTGGTAAACGGCCACGAACGGCGCTGCTTTGAAACCGGCGGCGATCAGGCCGAGGGAAGCCAGCGCCAGCAAGGCCACCAGGCCTTTCACCGGACCGGCACCGAGCTTTTCGATCATGCCATCCCGCATGCCGGGGGCCAGACGCTTGAAAAGATGCACAAGTGTCCAAAGGAAGATGCCCAGGATCAGCAACGTCATCGGGTCCACCGCGTGATTTCATTGCAAGATATGGGTCGCAGCCGAAAAATGCGCAATGGGGGTGTTGCGCAGATCGCCAGGCAGCGAACTGTTGGTTAACGGAATCTAACGATTTCGCAGGCAGTCTGTCATCAAGGCGGTTCCGGGTGCGGATCGCGTCGGTAACAGAAAGGCGACGACATGTTCCATCAATTTCTGGCTACGCTGCTGGCGGTGTGGTTTTTTGCGTCGCCTTTGGC
>JAYTCN010000461.1:0-2826 GCA_043736475.1 Paracoccaceae bacterium | reverse complement strand
GGGGCAGTGACGACGCGGCCACCGGCGGCGTTTTCCTCGTTCACCGCCATGGCATAGGTCGAGATCCAGTCGTTGATGATATGGGGAGCCTGTTGGTTGAGGCTGCGTTCGCGTTGCAGACTGGCGTGAATCGCCATGGCGCGGCGGCGGACTTTGAGGCCGCCGGGCAGGATGCCGCCGAGGGCGAGGCCGGTGTCGATGCAGGATTCCATCACCGCCCAGATCTCGGCAATGCCCGCATCAAGGTTGGCCGTGCCATGGGCGGCTTCGTTGGCGCGTTTCATTTGGGCGATCGTCAGGTTTGCGGCGCTGGCCATGGCCAGCATCTCAGCCGCGTTGCGGAACGGGTAGGGGACATTTTGCGGACTGGTGTCTTTGGCGGCTTGGGCCAGTTCGCGCTCGGTCTGCACGAAGCCGCCGCCGACCGAGTAATAGATTTCCGACATGGCGAGCTGGCCACGGTCGTCAAAGGCGCGCAGGACCATGCCATTGGCGTGACCGGGCAGGGCTTGTTTGCGGTCGAAAATCAGGTCGGTTTCGGGGTTGAAGGCGAGCGGGCCGAGGTCGCTGGCGTGGATGATGTGGCTGGCCCGGATTTTGGCCAGTGCGGTATCGGCCTTGGCAGCGTCATAGGTAGCGGGGGCAAAACCGGCGAGGCCAAGGGTGATGGCGCGGTCAGTTGCATGGCCTTTGCCGGTGAATGCGAGCGAGCCGTGCAGGGTGCAGGTGAGGTGGGTTGGCGCGCCGGAGCCCGGGACGGTGTCGCGGCCATCACGCAATTTGTCGAGGAAACGACCGGCGGCAACCATCGGGCCCATGGTGTGCGACGACGACGGGCCAATGCCGATCTTGAAAATGTCGAAGATGGAAAGGAACATGGTTGCGCCTGATGATTTGGTTCTGTTTGGGCTTTGCGGACTGAAATGTCCTGACAAAACCGACAAGACGCAGTGCAATCTTGCCCTCGCCGGCGAATTGAAATCTAACTGGAGCAGGCCCAGGTCGAATTTCAGGGAATTGATCCATTGATGCCAAACGAATTGACGCCAATCGAAGCGGCAAAACGGGCCGCAGCCGCCCGGGCACTGGAAATCATCGAGCCGGGGATGCGGTTGGGACTGGGAACCGGGTCGACCGCACAGTGGTTTGTCAAATTGCTGGGTGAACAGGTGCAAAAGGAAGGGTTCAAGGTCACTTGCGTGCCGACGAGCCAGCGCACCGCCGACCAGGCCGAAAAACTCGGGATAACGCTGGTGACCCTGGGGGATGCCGGTTGGCTGGATATCACTGTCGATGGAACCGACGAGTTTGATCCGCGGTTGAACCTGATCAAAGGCGGTGGCGGGGCGCTGTTGCGCGAAAAGATTGTCGCCAACGCCAGTGACCGGATGATTGTGATCAGCGACGACAGCAAACAGGTCAAGGCTTTGGGGGTGTTTCCCTTGCCGGTCGAGATTATCCAGTTTGGCTGGCAAGCGACCAAGTCAATCGTTGAGGAGATGCTGGAAGGCGCCGATGTTGTCGGTCGGCACGTCACGCTGCGAATGAACCGCGATATGCCCTATGTAACCGACAGCGGCAATTACATTCTCGACCTGCATCTCAAGCGCATCAATAACCCGCCCAGCCTGTCGTTGTTGATCAATCAGGTGCCCGGCGTGATCGAGAATGGTCTGTTTATCGACACGGCTGACATTGTCATCGTCGGCAAGCCATCAGGCGAGACTGTGGTCATTGACCTTGAAGATGACGACGCGCTTGCCGCTGACGAGACCGGGCTGTTTGACCCCGACGAGGAATAGGCATGGCTTTTGATTTTGACCTGTTCGTCATCGGCGGCGGATCGGGTGGCGTCAGGGCGGCGCGTGTCGCGGCGCAAGGCGGCGCCAAAGTCGGCATCGCCGAGGCAGACCGCTTTGGCGGCACCTGCGTTATCCGCGGTTGCGTGCCGAAAAAGCTGATGGTCTATGCCGCCGGTTTTCGCGACATGTTCGAGGATGCCGAGGCCTTTGGCTGGACCGTCGGGCCGCGTTCGTTTGACTGGAAACGATTCATCGCCGCCAAGGATGCCGAGATCGCGCGTCTGGAAGCGGTGTATCAGGCCGGGTTGCATAAAGCGGGAGCGCAGGTGTTTCATTGCCGGGCGGAACTGCTTGACGCCCATCGTCTGCGGTTGGCGACGGGTGAGGAGTTTGTGGCCAAGCATATACTGATTGCCACCGGCGGACACCCGTTCCGGCCGGATTTTCCGGGGGCGGAACTGGCGATTACCTCGAACGAGGTGTTTCATCTCGGCGACCTGCCGAAGCGGGTGCTGATCCTGGGCGGCGGCTATATTGCTTGTGAGTTTGCTTGCATCCTGCACGGAATGGGATCGCAGGTGACGCAGGTTGCGCGGGCCGCACAGGTGCTGCGCGGGTTTGACGGCGATGTGCGCGATATGCTCGCGGTCGAGCTGCGCCGCAAGGGAATCGACCTGCGCACCGGTGGCAATGTGGTTTCACTGGCCAAAATCGACGGGGCGCTGGCGGTGACTTTGACCGACGGATCATGCCTTGCGGCGGATTGTGTGCTGCTGGCCGTCGGGCGGGTGCCAAATACGGTCGGGCTGGGTCTGGAAGCGGCAGGGGTCAGACCGGGGGCCAATGGCGAAGTTGGGGTTGATCAGTGGTCGCAGAGCAACGTGCCCTCGATATTCGCCGTCGGCGACGTGACCGACCGGCTGGCGCTGACGCCGGTGGCGATCCGCGAGGCGATGGCTTTCGTTCAAACGGTTTTCAATGGCAAGCCGACGCCGATGAGCTATGACAACGTGCCGACCGCCGT
>JAYTCN010000460.1:0-16303 GCA_043736475.1 Paracoccaceae bacterium | reverse complement strand
TACCATGGCTGTCACAGAATGCCTTCAGTCTGTCAGCGTTCGTATCGACACCACCGACCAATTCGACGTCGGGAATGGCCGCAAACGCCTTGGCATGGGTGGTTGCCATTCCGCCGGTGCCCAGAATCAGTAAACGCATTGGAAATTCCTTACCTGAGGCCTTTTTCGCCGGCATGATGCAGTCTTGGCCCGCGTTCTACGATTTTTTCCGGAGCTTTTTCAACCGGCACGTTCGGCGCGTTGGTCGGGTCGGTTAGCGCTGGCAGCGGGTTATAGGCCCACTTGACAGCGTTACGCAAAACTTGGCCGACTGTCTTGTCATGGAATGTAGGATAGGTCTCGTGGCCGGGCCGGAAGTAAAATACGTTCCCCGCCCCCCGACGATAGGTCAAGCCGGACCGAAAGACTTCGCCGCCTTGGAACCAAGAGACAAAAACAGTCTCGAGCGGTTCTGGAACGCCGAATGGTTCGCCGTACATTTCCTCGTTTTCGAGTTCGAAGTAGGCGGGCAGGCCGGCAGCGATCGGGTGGTGCGGGTTGGTAATCCACAGACGCTCACGCTCACCCGCTTCGCGCCATGTCAGGTTGCACGGCGTACCCATCAGTTTCTTGAAGATTTTGGCGAAATGGCCAGAATGAAGCACGATCAGGCCCATTCCCGACCAAACTCTTTCCGCCACCCGATCCACGATTGCATCCTGCACGTCGCCATGTGCGGCGTGTCCCCACCAGACGAGAACGTCGGTTTCTGCCAATCGTGCGGCCGTCAGACCGTGCTCCTTGTCTTGCAGCGTCACGGCGGTTGCGCTGATTCCCTTGTCACTGTTCAAGGCCCCGGCAATCGTGCCGTGCATACCTATGGGGTAAATTTCCGCAACAATCTTGTTTTTCTGTTCGTGGACGTTTTCGCCCCAAACCAGTGTTCGGATAGCCATTGCGTTCTCCTGAAGTGAGCGTTCCAGATCGGTGACTTCGCACACCAAGCGTTTTGGATGGAATCGCTATTTATCATATTTCCAAAACGTTTTGAAAGATGCGTTTCATTGCAGTTCAGCCGAAAACCCATTTGCGGCACGAGTCTGCAAAATACTTTGGTTTCCGTTCCGCCGTGTCGTCTGGTTTGGTAACGAAACATTAACCAGTCGGTGCCATAGTCACCGGGTTTGTTGCCGGCTCGTTTGCCGGGCAAAGGCGATCCCGTGAAACCCGACTTTTCAAAATGCGAGGATGGCCCTTTTAGGGGATCCCGCCACAACTGGATTTGACATGACCGATACGTTCAAAAGCCACACCCAGAATTTGACATCGCCGCCACCGTCGGCTGTCGAAATTTCAGTTTCTGACAGCGTCGACCTGGCCTATGCAACAAGGGCAATTTACGTGGGCGGCGCGGGCAATCTCAAAGTTCGCATGCTGGGAGGGACCGACGTTACGTTTATGAATGTTCAGGCTGGCGCCCAATACGCAATGCGATGCGACCGTGTGTTCGCAACGGGCACAACGGCGACTGGCATAGTGGCGCTTTGGTAATCCTGACGCGGTGGGGCGGGACATTGTCCCGCTTCAAAACTGTTTCCAGACGCAGGAATCGGCGCTCACGAGGACGCGCGCTGATAGGCTGCAATTAAACTATCGACCTGATGATCCCAGGAAAGTTCGGATTCAACGCGCTGGCGCCCGTACTGCCCCATTGCGCGACAGGTCTCGGGATTGTCCAGAAGGCTGATGATCTTTTCAGCGAGATCGTGAACGTTGTTCGGCTCGGCGTAAAGCGAGGCCTCTTGCGCCGAGAACCGGCCTTCGGCAACTTCAAACTGAACGATTGGTCTTGAAAAAGCCATGTATTCCAAGATCTTGTTCATCGTCGACTTGTCGTTCATTGCGTTGACCCGATCCGGATTGACGCAGATATCGGCGGTAGACAGTACTTCGAACAATGTCGTATCGGGGGTCCGGCCCGCGAAAGTAACATGCTGATTCAAGCCAAGTCTTGAAGCCATCGAAGTCAAACTGGCGAGAGCGGGACCGCCACCAACCAGACAGAACTGCACGTCCCTTCCCATGTCCACGACAATGATTCTGGCTGCCTCAAGCAACAAATCGATGCCTTCCTGATCGCCCATGACGCCGACGTAGCCCACCAGGTGTTTGCGGCCATTTCGCAATAGCGGGTTCGGCGCGGTGATCGTCAGCCGGGAAAGATCGGGTCCTGAACGAACGACAAAAATATCTTCAGGTCGTTTCCTGCCACGTTCCTGGGCGATCAAGGCGTAGGAATTGTTCGTCGAAATTATCGTGTTTGCGGTCCAGAAATTAATCCGTTCGAAAATGACCATCAGGCGCCAGAGGAACCCGCGCCTGTTGAATTTCGCCTCGTAAAGTTCCGGGTTTATATCGTGGTGATCAAAAATGTAGCGCACCCCGAATGGTTTGAATTGCCATGCAATCAGGAAGATCAGGTCGGGCGGGTTGCAGCCCTGCAGGGTGTCAAAACCGTGCCGGAAAAACACTTTCCAAGCCAGCCAGGTTTCCCAGAACAGGGCGGCGCTGTACTCGAACAGGAATCCGATCGCCCCTTTTGCGTCCAAAGGCAACGGATGGCGATAAATGTGGATACCCTCGATCTGCTCGTACTTTTTTTCGTAGCCCTTGCCGGTCGGACAAATTACGCAGACCTGGGCGCCGGCGGCTGCAAGCGTTCTGCACTCATGCCAAACGCGCCGATCAAACGGCGTCGGAAGGTTTTCGACAACGATCAAAACCTTGCGTCCTTGCAAGGGCCTGTCCAAAGTCACCGCATCCTGGCGGGGCATTTCCGGTAGTGCAGCTGCCATTGTCACAACAAAACTCAGGGTAAAGCATCAATATTCATGACAACAACACCGGCGGCGAGGGAAAGCTGCCCTATCGTCGCGTTAGCGGCAATGATCCGCTCATACTGTGTTGTTTCTGCATGCGTTTTTGATACCAGCAACCTTTCCAGCGTCGGCAATTGGCTGAAGGCATAGCCCAAATTGGCACCGATCAGTTTGTTGGCGTCAATTGCCGGATCAAATATTTCCAGATCAAACCCCGCCGCCAGGAATTTTCGCGAAAGATCGACATTTGGACTTTCGCGCAGATCGTCTGTCGCCGCCTTGAAGGCAAGTCCGGCCAATAATACCTTGCTGCCCGGCGTCAGACCTCGGCTCGCGTATTCGAACATGGCGTGTTTATGCGCTTCGTTTGAGCGTAAAAGCGCGTCGACGAGATGGGTGTTTGCTCCGCAGTCCGCAGCGATGTACTGCAATGCTCGCACATCTTTTGGCAAACAGGAGCCGCCGAAGGCCCCGCCCGGCCGGGTATAACAGGGCGAAATATTCAATTTGGTGTCCGATACAAAGATCTCGTGCACCTTGCTGGCTTTGATACCCAGTTGGAGGCAGACACGGCCAATCTCGTTGGCATAAGCAACTTTGACCGCGTGCCAGGAATTATCGACGAATTTTGTGACCTCTGCCTCGCGATAACCAACGACAAACGTCGGTGCCTTCAGATTTGCATTGAGCATGGTCATTGCAGAATTGGGCTGGCTGTCTCTGGTTCCGATGACAATTTTCGGTGGATCAAAATAGTCTTTGACCGCCGAGCTTTCGCGCAGGAACTCGGGATTGTAAACGATTTCAACTTCCGCCATCCGTTCGGCGCCAAGTTCAGACAGAAAAATCGGCGCTATCAGTTCCTCGATCGAGCCCGGCCGGATCGTGGATCTGAACGCAACGGTCATCGGCTTGCCGGACCCGTATTTCTTGGCTTGCGCTATTTGCCTCGAAACTTCCGCGACGTAACCCATATTGTGCGATCCATCGCTGGCGGAAGGCGTACCAACGCAAACGATTGCCAAATCGGCGCCATCCAGGTGACCGTTGATGCTTGTTGTCGCGCTTATCAGTCCCGCCGCCAGTCCTGACTGCAGCAACTCATCAACGCCAGGCTCAACGATCGGGCTGATTCCGTCGCGTATGGCAGAAACCTTCTTTTGGCTGACGTCGATCCCGATTACATGATGCCCTTCGCTGGCAATGCAACATGCTGCGGTGAACCCTACGTAACCCAACCCAAAAACAACTACTTTCACAGTGCGTCCCTGTTCGCCATTGCCATTTATCAGCCCGTTCCGGGGCAGTTTGCTCATGGGTATTTAGCAGATCGACCGTCCCACCGCGAGGTCCGGCGCCGCATTTCACGATTATTTGGCCAGATTGCCTAAATTTTGCCCCTCGAATTGTGGAAAGGCTTATGCGCAGAGTCTGCGGCAGAATTTTGACACAGTGGAGGTTGGTTTGATGATTGTTCCGGTCATATTATGCGGCGGATCGGGTACGCGCCTATGGCCAGTCTCGCGGAAGAGCTATCCCAAGCAGTTCGCGCCGCTCTTGTCGGAAGAGAGCCTTTTTCAAAGTTCGCTGCGGCGTTTGCAGGGACCGGAATTTGAGGCTCCGATGGTCCTGACCAACGGCGATTTCAGATTTTTGGTTACTGATCAGCTTTCGGACATTGGATTGGCGGATGCCCGCATCCTGATTGAACCCGTCGGTCGCAACACCGCGCCCGCTGTCTTGGTGGCGGCGCTGGCACTGAAAGACCGGCCAGAGGCACTCATGTTGGTGGCACCTTCGGACCACATCATTGCCGATAACAAAGCCTTTGTCGCGGCGGTAATGGCTGGTGCCGACGTCGCCCGACAGGGCCGACTGGTGACGTTCGGTATCAAACCGGAACGGGCCGAAACCGGTTATGGTTATCTCGAATTAGCTGACCGAATTTCGGACTTTGGTCCATCGGCTCACACCTTGCTCCGGTTTGTCGAGAAGCCGAATGCCGGGGCGGCTGAAAAGATGGTTGCTTCCGGAAAATTCCTGTGGAATGCCGGCATATTCCTGTTTCGCGTCCGTGACATTCTGGCCGCTTTCGAAAAACACGCGCCGTATCTCTTGCAACCATGCGGCGACGCTTTGGCCAAGGGCGGCAATGACCTGAATTTCTTTCGGCTTGATGAAGCATCCTATTCAACCGCAACCGACATTTCCATTGACTACGCGGTCATGGAGAAAGCAGCCGATCTGTCTGTTGTCCCCTATGCGGGCGGCTGGAATGATCTTGGCAGTTGGGATGCGCTTTGGCGCGAAAGCGGCCCGGACAGCAAAGGTGTCGTGACCCACGGCCACGCTTTGGCGCTGGATTGCGAGAACGTAATGCTGAGGTCCGAAGAGGAAAACCTGCAGATTGTTGGAGTCGGGCTAAAAAACATTACGGCAGTCGCAATGCGCGATGCTGTTCTGGTTGCCGCCATGGACAGTTCGCAAAAGATCAAGATGGTCGTGGACCTGCTGAAAAAAGCCGACGTCGCGCAAGCGGTGGACTATCCGCGATTTCACCGGCCATGGGGCTGGTATGAAACGCTTTCGTTGGGAACGCGATTTCAGGTCAAGCGAATCATGGTCAAGCCAGGGGGCAGGCTGAGTTTGCAAAGCCATGTCCACCGCGCCGAACACTGGGTCGTTGTGGAAGGAACTGCCAAGGTCACTGTTGGCGACGAGGTCAAATTGCTGACTGAAAACCAGTCGGTCTATATTCCTTTGGGTGCGGTGCACCGGATGGAAAACCCCGGAAAAGTCAATATGTTCCTGATCGAGGTCCAGACTGGAACATACTTGGGCGAGGATGACATCGTGCGTTACGAGGACATATATGCCCGTGCGTAAGCCCATACCCGCCGTTGCGCCGAATACCTGGGATTTTCTTGTGGAACCGATGATCGCCCCGACCGGCTTTCGCGAGTACGACGCGCGCTGGAAGTATCCCGGTGACATAAATCTGCCCGGGTTGACCGCCCTCGGACTGGGACTTGGCACGCAGATTCACGAACGGGGCATCAGGCCAGATATCGCGGTCGGCAATGACTATCGCGACTATTCCCTGGCGGTCAAAAACGCCCTGATGCTCGGCCTGATCCAGGCTGGCATTCGCGTTCATGATATCGGGCTGTCTCTGTCCCCGATGGCCTATTTCTCGCAATTCCACCTCGACCTGCCCGCGGTGGCAATGGTCACGGCCTCACACAACCCAAACGGTTGGACAGGCGTCAAAATGGGGTTGGAGCGGCCGTTGACCCACGGGCCCGATGATATGGCCCGGCTACGCGACATCGTGCTGGGCGGCCGTGGCATCGCACGTGGCGGCGGGTCAGTGAGGCGGGTCGACGGCGTGCGCGCGGCCTATATCGATGACCTGGTTGGCGCCTATAGAATGAAGCGCAAACTCAGGGTCGTTGTCGCCGCCGGAAACGGAACAGCCGGCGCTTTTGGGCCAGAAGTTTTGCATCGGCTGGGCGTCCACGTCATTCATCGCCATACGGAACTGGATTACACATTCCCAAACTACAACCCAAATCCTGAAGCGTTGGAAATGCTGCGCGACATGGCCGCAGCCGTGCGAGAGAACGAGGCGGACATGGCAATCGGCTTCGATGGCGACGGTGATCGCTGTGGTGTTGTCGACAATACCGGCGCCGAAATATTTGCCGACAAGATGGGCGTCATCCTGGCGCGGGACTGGGCTGCAATTTACCCGAATGCCATATTTGTCGCGGACGTGAAATCGACCGGGATCTATGCCTCGGACCCGGTTCTGCGGGCGGCAGGTGCGAAAACCGACTATTGGAAGACCGGGCACTCCTACATGAAACGCCGAGTGAAGGAGTTGGGCGCTCTGGCGGGCTTCGAAAAATCAGGCCATTACTTCCTCGCCCCGCCGGTCGGACGCGGCTATGACTGCGGTATGCGGGTTGCCGTCGAGATCTGCAAATTGATGGATCGCCACCCGGAAAAGTCTCTTTCGGATCTGAAGGACGCCTTGCCCAGAACATGGGCTACCCCGACCCTGTCGCCTTTCTGCCCGGATACCGAAAAATACAATGTATTGGAAAGATTGATGGCCAAGGTGTCCGAACATGCCGCCAGGGGTGGTATGATCGGCGGCCAGCCGATCGCCCAGGTCATTACCGTCAACGGAGCACGAATCCAGTTGGCTGACGGCGGTTGGGGCCTGATCCGCGCATCCTCCAACACGCCAAATCTGGTTGTGGTCTGCGAAAGCCCCGAAAGTGAAGACGGCATGAGGGCGATATTCGCCGATCTGGACGCCTTGATCCGGACCGAGCCTCTGGTCGGAGACTATGATCAAAAAATCTGACTCTGACCGAGGGCACGCTATTTCCTGCTGGAGCAAACCATGATGGCCGAACCGCACCCATTTACCGTTGCCGAGCTCACCGGACTAATTTTGACCCCGGTCCTGATATCTGGTGGTCAGGTCATGTTCAAAGTGGTCAGTGGCCGCCTGGGCGCGCCAGGTCTTGGTTCGCTGATAAAACTGTTTCTCGACCCGATGATGATCCTTGCGCTGGCCGTTTATGGCATTGGCACAATCATATGGATCTATCTGTTGCGCACGGTGCCATTGTCGATCGCCTACCCGTTCATGGGGCTGCCTTTTTGCCTGGTCCCGATACTTTCGGGCCTGATCCTGAACGAACCGCTGTCAATCAGGACCGGCATCGGCACCGCGATGATCATAGGCGGGTTGATAGTGGCGAATAGCTGAAATCTGGTTACTCAGCGGCCTGAGCAACAGCACTGGGGACTGTCTGATTTGCCGGCGCCATTCGTCTGAACAGCGCCCAATACAAATCTTCCGAAGGGTAGGGAAGATTCAGGTTGTCCGGGATGATCGACACCAAACGCGTCGCAACGCGACCAATAAAACCCATCGACGCAAATTTGCCCTTGAGCAATGATTTTGCGTGTGCCCCCTGCACCCATCGCCGCGGGCGGCCCGATGCGATGCGATTGAACCCGTATTTGCGTGCCGCAATAGCCAGGTCGCGCGGTGCGAACCAGCGCAGGACACTCGGGGGCGAATATTCTTGCCATCTGGGCCCCAAAAAGCGCGCCGTGTAACTCCCACGGTTCCAGATTTCACACAGCCAATAGCCATCTTCTGTCGTGGCATGCATTGCGGCAGCCAATGCTTTGTCGAGATCGTAGAAATGCGGCAGGACCTGAATCATGCTGACCAGATCGAATTTTTGGTCGGTCACAAAATTTTCCAAGGCGCCTGTGACAACGGGCAAGTGGAGTTTGTCGCGACCGTGCGCTGCCATGGATTCATTGGGTTCGACGCCCAGGCCGGTCCACCCCTTGTCCATGAAACCTTGGAGGATAAATCCGGAAGCAGCACCAACATCCAAGACTTTGCCGGGCGCCATGTGACGGGCAACGATGTCGGCATAGTATCGTCCGCGCGACTTCAATATCTCGGATTGCAGCAAATACCCCGGATAGCCGGCGCCGCCTTTGGTAAAATAGTCGTCGGCGTACACTGCCGCCACATGGGCTTCTTCAATTGGCTGTTCCAGCATCCGGTGGCCACATGCAATGCATTCCGCAATTCCGAAATCATCCTTGGAAAACAAATGGCGGACTTCGCCGCCGCAAATTGGGCAAACCATTTATGAATACACTCATGACAAGACGGCGCCAGTTTCAATGCGCCCACCTCGGCAATTGTCGCACAGCCTTGGATAATCAACAACCAGAAATGCATTTTCCGCGCTTCCCCGAAGCCGGGATTTTTGCCCCGACTTTTCGACCTGTTACCTGCCTCGGCATGACGTCGCCCGCGGTGTAAATTTCGAAGCAATTTATTGGTGCATATGCACTGGGCTCGGGGCGTTTGGCGTTCCCAGGACTGAATGCTTGCCAAAAGCGACAATAATTCATACCATTACCCGTGCCTGAAAGGCCGAGTTCATGCGTAAGATTCGTGTTGCCAGTGTATTTGGCACCCGCCCAGAGACGATCAAGATGGCTCCGGTTCTGCGAGAACTCGCGGAACAAAGCGTCCGTTTTGATTCGCAGGTTATCCTTACGTCGCAACATACAAGTTTGATTGCGCCGCTTTTGGAATTTTTTGGTATCAAGCCGCATATCGATCTGAACATCCTGAAAGCCGGACAGTCCCTGGACGAATTGTTGGGAAGACTGGTAGTCGGACTTGGCGAATCAGTCGGGCGGATCAGGCCAGATGTCATTCTGGTCCAGGGGGATACAACCTCGGCCCTGGCGGGGGCACTTGTCGCGCACCATCACCAGATACCATTGTTCCACGTTGAAGCCGGATTGCGCTCGGGCAACCGTTACAGCCCGTTTCCCGAGGAAATGAACCGGCGGCTGGTAACCCAACTTGCAACCCATCACCTGGCGGCGACGCAGCTGAACGTCGACAACCTGATGGGCGAAGGGATTGCGGCAAATGCGATAACTTTGACTGGCAACCCGGTGGTGGATTCCCTTCAAATTGTTTTGAAAGCAACCCAGCCGTCAGCAGCCGCCAAAAAATTGATCGACGATTTTTCTAAATTCAAGGTCATTACCCTGACGACGCACAGGCGCGAAAATTTTGGCAATCAGTTGCAAACCTATATGCGGGTCCTGAGCGATTTTGTTTATTCGCATCCTGATACCGCGCTGATTTTCCCGGTTCACCCCAATCCGGCCGTCGTGGCGCAATGCCACGAATCTTTCAGAGGCAGTGACCGCATCAGGCTTGTGCCGCCGATGAATTATCCCGATTTTTTACACATTCTGAAGTCGAGCTGGCTTATCGCGTCCGATTCGGGCGGTATTCAGGAAGAGGCGCCGTCGTTGGGCGTGCCGCTTCTGATTTTGCGTCATGAAACCGAGAGGCCCGAAGTCGTCGCCTGTGGTGCGGCGAAATTGGTTGGGGACCATCCAGAAAACCTGATGCAACTTCTTGAGGAAAGCTATAGACTGGGGGCCTGGGTGGATCGTGTCGGGAAATTGAAAAATCCGTTTGGGGACGGCGATGCGGCAAAACGCATCGTCGCCCGGATTGGGGTGCTGCTTGGTACTGGTGTCTAGGTTTCGGGGCGAAGCTTTTTTTTGGTGGGTGTGGGTTGGTCCAGCATTTTTTGACAATAAATCTTGAGGATTATTTTCACGTCGGCCCGCATTCTGCGGTCATACCGCAGCGCTATTGGACGCGTTTTGACGCCCGCGTGGAACACAACGCGCGTGTCAGCCTCGACCTTTTGGACAAATATGGCCACAAGGCCACCTTTTTTAGTCTGGGCTGGATCGCCGACCAGATGCCCCATGTGGTGCGTGAAATAACCGATCGCGGACACGAGATTGCCAGCAAGGGATATTTTCACCGCCCGCTGTCGGAAATGTCGCCAGAGGAGTTTCGTGCTGACGCGGTCAGATCGCGCATCGCACTGGAGAATGCCAGCGGACGCGAGGTCAAAGGGTATCGCATCGCGCGCGGCTGGTTTGCCGAGAAGGATCTTTGGGCGCTGGATATACTGGCGGGAGAAGGTTTTGCCTACGATTCCAGCCTGCGCATTCTTGGCCTGACATCCGCCCGAACGGCGGCGTTAGGCAAGCTGCACCAGCGGCAAACCAAATTCGGCCCGATATGGGAAGTGCCATTGTCGTCCTGGCGCTTCATGGGCCTGTCGGTGCCAATATCGGGCGGCAATTACGTTCGACAATTGCCCGACGGATTTATCCGCAACAGAATTGCCGACTGGGATCGGTCAGCGCATGCGCCGATGACATTCTACTACCATGTTTGGGAACTGGACCCGGACCAGCCGCGGATCGAAGCCTCCCGCCGCCTGAACCGGCTTCGTCAATATCGCAATTTGGCCAGCATGCCCGAGCGGATCGATCACTATCTTTCGGCGTACAATTTCCAACCGATTGCCGAGGGCATCAATCTTGAACTCAAACCGGTTGCACAGGTTGCGTCAACCGAGGCTGTTTCCGAGGTGCCTGTCTTCACCGCCGACCGCAAGCAGGTGACAATTGCAGTCCCCTGTTACAACGAAGAGCTTGCAATCAATTATCTCGCCAACACTCTGCGGCAGTTCGACAAGGATTATTCGCCACAGTTCGAATTGCACTATGTGTTTGTCGATGATGGATCAACTGACAAGACATTCCAAATGCTGCACGACGTTTTTGGCAGCAATCCCCGAACCAAAGTGGTGCAGCATCCAAAAAATTGTGGCGTCGCTGCGGCCACCATGACCGGCTTGAAAAACGCGGCGACCGAAACTGTCTGTGTGATCGATTGCGACTGTTCTTACGCGCCGGAGCAATTGATCGACATGATTCCGATGCTGTCGGATGGTGTCGATATGGTCACTGCCTCGCCCTATCATGCCAAGGGTGCGGTCCTGAATGTACCGGAATGGCGGCTGTTTCTGTCAAAAGGTCTTTCGCGGCTTTATCGCATGGTGCTGCGGCACAAGTTGGCGACTTACACCGCCTGTTTCCGGGTTTATCGGCGCAGCAGGATCGTCGATATTAAAATCGAAAATCCCGGCTACTTCGGGATCACCGAGATTCTGGTCAAGCTCGATCAGAAGGGCGGCGGCATTGTCGAATACCCCGCCGTGCTGGAATCGCGCTTGTTGGGCCATTCCAAAATGAAAATCGTCAAAACCATCTTTGGACACTTGGGCCTTATTGCCGAGGCACTGCGTGCAAAGGGAAAGCCTGAATTAAACGTAACGAGCAATGGATTCTCGAAATGAACAAACATGCATCTGAAATCATGAACGACATCGATCTGCCGTCGGACCAGAATTCCACGGGCCGCACCTTGGGTGAGGCAGAGATTGCCGCGCTTGAAAAAGTTATCCGCAGCGGCATCCTGACTTCGACCAAGGGTACCTTCGTGGCCGAACTGGAACGGCGTTTCGCCGAACTGATCGGGGTAAAACACGCCGTCGCCTGCGCCAGCGGCACGGCCGCGGTGCATTGCGCGGTGTTTGCCCTGAACCTTGAACCGGGGATGGAAATCATCACCACGGCGATCACCGATATGGGAGCAATCGCGCCGATACTGATTCAAGGCAACATCCCGATGTTCGCCGACGTGGACCCGGTGACACTGAACGTCACCGCCGATACGGTGGAGCGTGCGATCAGCGAAAAGACGGGTGCAATAATCGTCACGCATCTGTTCGGCAATCCAGCAGAAATGGCAAAGATCAAGACGCTAGCCGAACGCAAGGGTATTCCGGTCATTGAAGATTGCGCCCAGGCATTCCTGGCCAGCGAACGCGGCGCGAAAGTGGGGTCGACCTCGGCATTGGGCTGTTTCTCGTTGCAGCAAGGCAAACATATCACGACCGGCGAAGGCGGACTTGTCACCACCAATGACGATAATCTTGCCCGCCGGGTGCGGCTTTACGTCAACAAGGCATGGGGCTATGGCGATCCGAAACCGGACCATTATTTCCTGGCGCTGAACTATCGCCTGACCGAGTTGCAGGGCGCTGTTGCCGTGGCGCAACTCGACAAACTGGATTGGGTCGTTGACCAACGCACAAAAATGGCCAGGATGCTCGACGCTGAACTGGCCGATCTGGAAGGCGTGATGGTGCCGCCGGTATTGCCGGAGGCAAAACATGTTTATTGGAAGTATGCCCTGACCCTTGACACGACGAAAATCGCCGGCGGACCGGTCGCGCTGGGTGCAGCCCTGAAGGAATGCAACATTCTCAGCGCACCGCGCTATATCCAGAAACCGGCCTTCGCCTGTGAAGTGCTGCGCGACCAGCGCACCTTTGGCGACAGCCGCTATCCGTTCACACTTGCGCGTCCCGAAGCGGTCGATTATTCACCGGACCGCTTTCCCGGTACCTTCAGGGGCCTGGAGCAGGTGTTGGTCCTGCCGTGGAACGAGCTTTACACCGAAGCGCATGTTGACCATATCGCCACTTCGATCCGCAGTCGGCACGACCGACTGATGAACGCGTAATCAGGAATTCTTGTGATGAAACAGATCGGAATCATCGGCGTTGGCGCAATCGCGCAGGCCTATCTCAAAGCAGTTGACGACAGCGGGGTCGCCAGGGTGGCGGCCATCGCAGATATTCGCGAGGCGGCGGTTCAGGCAGCAGCCGAAACCGCAGGCTGCAAGGGATTTACCGACTATCGCAAGATGGCCGAAAAGATGAAACTCGACGCCGTCATCCTTTGTACGCCGCCAGTAACACACGAGGAAATCGCGGTTTATCTTCTCGACCGGAAGATCCCGGTGCTCTGCGAAAAGCCGCTGTCCATCGGCGAGGCCAGCGCCCGTCGCATCTTGGAGGCAGGCAAACGTAACGGCTCTTTGATCGCGATGGCGTCGAAGTTTCGCTACGTCGAGGATGTGATCAAAACCAAGTCGATCCTCGCCTCGGGCTTGCTCGGCGATGTCCATCTGGTCGAGAACGCTTTCGTTTCGCCGGTAAATATGACGAACCGCTGGAACAGCGATCCGGCAATCAGCGGCGGTGGGGTTTTCATCGACAACGGCACCCATTCGGTCGATATCCTTCGCTACCTGATCGGGCCGATAGCCGAAGTCAATCTGGTTACCCACACGTTCACCAATGGCATGCGGGTCGAGGACAATGCGTTTCTTAACGCCCGAACCGGCGATGGGGTCAGTGCCAAGGTCGACCTGAGTTGGACCTTCAACAAGGAATCGGCAAACTATATTTCGGCCTATGGGTCGCAAGGCGTCGTCCACGTCGGCTGGAAAGCCTCGCGCTACAAGCAGCACTCATCGAGCGACTGGGTCACTTTCGGTGCGGGTTATGACAAGCTTGCGGCTTTCGCTGGCCAGGTACGAAATTTCTGTAAGGCACTTGATGGACAAGAGGCTTCGCTGGTGACTGCAGAAGACGCGCTGGCTTCTGTACAGGTCGTGCAAGCGGCATATCTGTCGGCGCGTGACGGCGGCTGGATACGGGTTGGCGAAGTACCGACCAAACTCCGGAAGCAGGCAGCCGCCTGAGATGGCTCCGCGCATCCACCCAACCGCCATCGTTGAGGATAGCGTTTCTATCGGCGAGAACACAGCAGTCTGGGACAGCGTGCATCTGCGCGGCCCCAGCCGGATCGGCGCGAACTGTATTATCGGTGAAAAAACTTATATCGCCTATGGCGTGGACATTGGCGATTTCGTAAAAATCAATGCAATGGTTTATATCTGTAACGCTGTCACCATCGAACGCGGGGTGATGATCTCGGCGGGCACGACCTTCACCAACGACCTCTATCCCCGCGCCACAATGCCGGATTTGAGCGCGCTGCGCGGTTCCGAACCAGACGAGGAGACCTATCCAACTTTGGTGCGCGAAGGCGCGACGATCGGGGCGCGGGCAACCATTGGCTGCAACCTCGAGATTGGCCGTTTTGCCATGGTCGGCATGGCTTCGGTCGTCACCCGCTCGGTACCCGATTTCCACCTCGTCATCGGTCAACCGGCGCGGTCCACCGCCTACCTCTGCCGTTGTGGCAAACCGTGGCACAAATTCACCGGCACACCGCCGGATGTTGCGGACACGTCTTGCCGCCATTGCGGGCGCTCTTACCGTGCCGTTTCAGGCAAAGTGACCGAGGTTTCGCCATGAGCGAGTCCTGGGGCATTGTCGGCGGCGGTATTCTGGGGATGACGCTGGCCTTGCGGTTGGCGCAGGCTGGCAAAGTGGTGACGCTGTTTGAGGCGTCAGACCGGCTGGGCGGCCTGGCAGACGCTTGGAAGATCGGCGACGTGACCTGGGACCGGCATTATCATGTCACATTGCTGTCAGACCTCAAGTTGCGGGGCATCCTGACCGAAATCGGGCTGGAAAACGATCTGGTCTGGAACACAACCAAATCCGAATTCTATGACGAAGGCCGGTTCATCCCGATGAACGGCTCGGTCGATTTCCTGAAGTTTCCGCCGCTGGGCCTGATCGACAAGTTCCGGCTCGCCCTGACCATCATCTGGGCGTCGCGGATCGAGGATGCGGCGAAACTTGAGAAAATCCCGCTGGAAACCTGGCTGGTGCGGTTGTCGGGCCGCAACACTTATGAACGCATCTGGAAGCCGCTGTTGCGCGCGAAACTTGGCGAGAACCACAAGAAAGCTTCCGCCGCTTTTATCTGGGCCATCGTCCGCCGACTCTATGCTGCCCGCCGATCCGGCCTGAAAACCGAGAAATTCGGCTATGTCAGCGGCGGCTATGCCAGGGTACTGGCCGCGTTTGAACGCAAGCTGGTCGACGCAGGGGTCAAGATCCTGAAATCCACGGCGGCCAGCAAGATCACCCGCAACGCGGCCGGCCTTAGTATCGCCACCAAAACCGCTACCCAACTCTTCGACCGCGTCGCCGTCACCTCCGCCGCACCCATCGCAAACCGTCTTTGCCCGGATCTGAACGCCGAGGAAAAGAACCGCCTCGACGGTATTCTGTATCAAGGCATCGTCTGCGCCTCTTTGGTGCTGAAGCGCCCGTTGAACGGCTGTTACATCACCTATATCACCGACCCGGACGTGCCATTCACGTCGGTCATCGAAATGTCGGCATTGGTGGACCGCAGCGAATTCAACGGCCGATCCATAGTCTATCTGCCCTATTATGCCACAGCAGGCGATCCAGCCTTTGAGGAGGCGGACGACGTGATCCGCGCCCGATTCCTCACCACGCTGTTCAAAATGTATCCCTATCTGAAGCCCGACGATGTTGAAGGTTTTGCGGTTTCACGCGTCAAACAAGTACTGGCGGTTTCGACATTGAATTACTCGGCGACCTTGCCGCCGATCAATACCTCGATCCCCGGGCTGTCGATCCTGAACTCGGCCCATATTGTCAACGGCACGCTGAACGTGAACGAGACAATCGGCCTTGTGGACGACCAATTGGCGCGCGTGCTGAATGCGCGCTGGCCGGAACTGCCGACGCTGGAGCTGAGCGCATGACCAAGGCCCTGGCCAGCCTGTCGCTCGATCTCGACAATCAATGGTCCTATATGAAAACCCACGGTGATGCCGGATGGGAATCATTTCCGACCTATCTCGATTTGGTCGTTCCGCGCTGCAACGACCTGTTCGCGCGACACGGCTTCAGCATCACCTATTTCATCGTCGGCCAGGATGCAGTTCTGCCCGAAAACAAAGCGGCGCTAGCCAGCATTACCGCTGCCGGACACGAGGTAGGTAACCATTCGTTCCATCATGAGCCATGGCTGCATCTGTATTCCGGCGCCGAAATCGAAGCCGAGATTGAACGCGCCGAGGATGCCATCGCTCAAGCCACCGGCCAACGCCCGCAGGGGTTTCGGGGACCGGGTTTCTCGGTCTCGACCGCAGTGCTGAACACTTTGAAACGGCGAGGTTATCACTATGA
>JAYTCN010000459.1:0-6684 GCA_043736475.1 Paracoccaceae bacterium | reverse complement strand
ATTCGACCCGGCAGCATTGCCGCCGGCTTGAAGGTCGCCCGGGTCTTGACGATGACCGGCTTGGTCGTGTCGATGTAATCGGGAATCCGAGGCGAATTCACGTCCAGCAATGCGGTCAGGATCTCGCCGATGTGATCGACCGATTTGGGCCGCATCCAGTTTTCACGCAAGGCCTCCTGCAGGCCGGGGCTGGAGGCAAATCCCGATGCCGGCATGGCGAAATCGGCCAGATCGTTCATCGAAACGACGACACCGGGAATGCCCCCTGACGGGCCCTCGTAGAAATTGTTCGACGACACCTGCACGCCGTTCTGGCCGTGAATGCAGTAGCCGTCATAGAAGTTGTTGTTGGAACTGATCTGCACGGTGTTGTCGGCAACCATGCCGTCCTTGATGCAACCGGGCAGGAATTTTTGCGCCGTCGCCGCCGTTGACACGTTCCAATAGGTGATACCGATCAATTTCAGCAGGAATGTCGGCACCTGGTTGCCGCCACCCGAATCGCGCCGTGTCACGACTTGAACCGCGTCATGGACCAATGCCGTGGTGTCCAGCGTCCGCGAAGATGTATCCCACTTGCCCGAAATGATGTCGGCACCGACCAAAACATCGTTGTTCAGGTTCAATTCGGCGATCCGGATTGCCTCGGCCCGCGCCGCTTCGTCCAGAACCGAACCCAATTCGATGGCTCCTGCCAGCGCCGCCGCATCGGCGGTTGCCTGCAGCATTGACCGTTCTTTCCACGCGTTGCCGACATCGATCGAAAGGCCGCCGATCAGCAGGAAAACAATGGTCCAGGACGTTGCCCAGATGGTGACGGCACCATCTGCATCCTTGGCGAAGAAATGTGAAAAATTGCTCATGAATCGGTCCTGTCTTGCAAAAAGACTGCTGTTTCGGGGGAAAACACGCAACTCGGAACGCATCACAGATCACAAAGTGACGACGGGACCATCCAGCAATGTCTGCAAAAGGGTGCCGTTCGCTGTCTTTGGCCACATGGCCTGCCCACTTGCCAAAACCGGCAAGCACGCCCACGCCCCGGAACCCCGGAACAGCCACTCTCCAACACCCACGAGAGTCAGCCAAAGACCATAAGCACCGAATCTTGTTAAGAAATCGATAACGAGCTGTTCATATTCCGTTAATCAAAAGAGAAGGCGGCCCTCCCGCCGCCCGCTCCGCCGCACGTTTGGATCGGATTCAGTCGACCAGCCGGAAATAATCCACCGACGCGATCTCGTCGACCATGCCGATGCAATTGCCCATGGCGTTGTTCGAGGTCATCTGGATATTGCCGCCGGACTGGATTGATGCGCCTTCGATGCCGCCTGCGTTGGCCTCGATGCGGATATTGCCGGGCGAGACGATCTGCGAACCGTAGATTTCGCTGGCCGCCGCGAAATTGATCCCGCCCTTGGCCATGATCAGCGAACCGCCGCCGGCAGCGCAATTGTCATCCTTGCCGATGGTCATGTTGAACCCGGCGGTGATGGCGCTGACCGAGGAGTTGCTGCTGGCCATGATCGAATTGAACACGCTGACATGCGCGGTGTTGGTAATCTTGCAATTGGTCACCAGCACCACATCCTGCAGGGTCGAAAAGGCGGTGAAGATGATCGACTGGTTCGGGTTGCAGGTGACGTTGTAGATGCGCCCGGGCTGCATCGAATTGGCCACCGAAGAAAACTGCGGCCTGGTCATTTTGATCACCGGCAGCGACTTGTTAATATAGGACGGGATGCGGTCCGAGGTCAGGTCGGTCAGCTCGGCGATGATCTCGTCGACATGGTTGACCAGTTTCGGCTCCATCCAGTTTTCGCGCAGAGCCGCTTCCAGTCCCGGGCTGCTGGCAAAAGCGCTCGACGGCATCGCGAAATCGGCGAGGTCGTTCATCGAAACGATGACACCGGGAATATTGGCGTTGGGGCCCTCAAACGAGTTGTTCGAGGAAACCTGGACGCCGTTCTGGCCGTGGATGCAATAGCCTTTGACAAACGCGTTGTTGGAGCTGACCTGAACGGTATTGGCGGCGACCATGCCGTCCAAGATGCAGCCAGGCAGGAATCTTTGCGCCGTCGCCGTGGTCGAGACATCCCAGGAAGCGATTCCGGCCAGTTTCAGCAGAAAGGTCGGCACCTGGTTGCCGTTGGCGCCGCTGCGTTCGGTCACAGCCTGTACGGCATCGGGGACCAGCGCGGCGGTGTCCAGCGTGCGGGTGTCCATGTCCCATGCGCCCATGACCACCGCCGAGGCAAGCAGCACGCCGTTGTTCATATTCGCGTCAGCGACCCGGATCGCCTCGGTCACGGCGGCAGTTTTCGTGGTGTCATACATTTCAATCGCCCCGGCCAGCGCGGCGGCATCAGCGGTTGCCTGCAGCATCGCCCGCTCTTTCCAGGCGTTGCCCGCATCGATGGCAATGCCGCCGATCAGCAGGAAAACAATGGTCCAGCCGGTGGCCCAGATGGTGACGGCACCGCCGGTGTTCTTGCCAAACGCCCGGACCGACGAAAACGGATTCATGATCCGCCGGTGTCCGATATTCAATTCCGGAATTGTGGCTGTCCGCGCCGGGACGGCGGCAGGATTGCCAGAAATAGTACCGATATGACGGGGGTTCATCTCGATGCAGGGGGCCATTTTCACTCCAACCGTTCCAAATTCTGGTCCGGTTGGGGTGAACTGGCAAAAAAGCAGGTGCACTCGTTACCGAACTCTGCGCCGGTTGCCCGGCATGGCCTGATTCCAGCACCCACGAATCAGGTCACAACCCAAATAACCACGAATCGGATTAAACCGCTGAAAACCGCCGGTTCATTTCGCGTTCAAGTCGGCGCGACCCGGCAATTGCCGCACTATTGCTATTTTATCGCGGCAGCAGTTCAGAACGGCAGGCCAAAAACACCGGTGGCGCCGTGATCTATCCGGCCGCGACCGGCTGGCGGTTTGCCGCCAGAATGCCCTGCAATTCCGGACGGCACGACCCGCAATTGGTTCCTGCCTGCAAGGCCGCCCCGATTGCCGCCACGCTCGCAAGCCGTTGATCGCTGATCGCGGCAATGATCGTGTGCAGGCCGATATTGAAACAGGCGCAAACCGTCGGCCCGGTATCCGCCGTCCCGGCACCGGGATGCCCGGCCAACACGCCTTCGGGCGAGCTGCCGGCCAAAACCGCGGCCAGGTAGGATCGCGCCGCCCGCACCGGCTGGCGCGCCACAAACAACGCACCCAGCAACCTGTCGCCATCGACCAGCGCGATCCGGGCCTGGCCCTTTGCCGGATCGGAATAACTGATCGCTTCGGCGTCAGGCGCGCACAGCACCTGGCGGGCATAGTCGGCCCAATCCGGCGGCGCCGCCCGTCCCGCCAGTTCCAAACTCCAGCCGCCGCCCGATTTCACCTTGGCAAAATATTCCGACTCCGGTTTTGGTTCGCACAGCGAAACCGCAAATCCATACCAGCCTGCCGCGAATTTCTCCAGCCGAACCGCCGTTCGCTTCAACTCCGGCTGGCCGGAAACCGGATCAACCACCGCCGCCAGCGCTGCGCCAATCCGGCCCGTGGCAGCGGTTTGCCCGCTCCAGTGCATCGGCACGAAAACCGATCCCGGTGTTACCCGATCGGTCACCTGCACCCGGACGACGACCGCGCCGTGTTCGCTTGATACCAGCGCCAAATCCGCCGGTTCGACCGCCAGGACGCGCGCATCGGCGGGGTTCACCTCGACAAAAGGTTCGCCGATATGCTGGCCCAAACGCGGCGATTTGCCGGTGCGTGTCATCGTGTGCCAGTGGTCGCGCACCCGGCCGGTGTTCAGCAGCAGCGGATATTCGGCGCTGACCGCGTTCGGACTTTCGTGCGGCACCAGAGCCAGCATCCGCGCCTTGCCGTCGCTGGTGTAAAACCGGCCATTGCCAAAAAACCGGCCACCATTCTTGTGATCCGAAACCGGCCATTGCACCGGCGGCATCGCATTGTAATCCGTGCCTTTCAGCCCGGAAATGTCAAAATCCGTTCCGGCCAGTCCCGATAATTCCGCGTGCTCGGCAAACACCTCTGCTGCCGACGCAAACCCGAAACCATGGTGAAATCCCATGCGTTTGGCCACGTCGCAGATGATCCGCCAATCATCGCGCGCGGTGCCCGGAGCGGGCAAAAACGCCCGCTGCCGCGATATCCGCCGCTCGGAATTGGTGACGGTGCCGTCCTTTTCGCCCCAGCCGGTGGCGGGCAGCAGCACATCGGCCACCGCAGTGGTATCGGTCGCGGCCATGATGTCGGACACCACAACGAACGGACAACGCGCCAAAGCCGCGCGCACGAAATCCGCCCGCGGCATCGACACCGCCGGGTTGGTGCACATGATCCAGATCGCCTTGATCCGCCCGTCGGCCACCGCGTCGAACATCTCGACCGCCTTCAGTCCGGGCCGGGCGGCAATGACCGGCGCGTTCCAGAAATCCTGGACGATCTTGCGATGGCGCGGATCGCCAATCTCCAGATGCGCCGCCAGCATGTTCGCCAGCCCGCCAACCTCGCGTCCGCCCATGGCGTTCGGCTGCCCGGTGACCGAGAACGGCCCCATCCCCGGCTTGCCGATCCGGCCCGTCGCCAGATGGCAATTGATGATCGCGTTGACCCGGTCGGTGCCGTCATGGGCCTGATTGACCCCTTGGGAATAGACCGAAACCACTTTCTCGTGGCGCAGCCACAGCCGGTAGAATTGTTCGATTTGTGCAGGTTCAAGGCCACATTCCTGCGCCACTTGTTCGATTGGATAGTGCCGCGCCGTATCCAGCGCCTCATGTTCGCCACTGACATTTTCGGCGATGAACCCGGTATCGAGGCCCCCCTGCGCCTCGATATAGGCCAGCAAGCCGTTCCACAGCACCACGTCGCTTCCCGGGCGAATGGCAAGGTGGATATCCGACGTATCCGCCGTCACCGTCCGCCTGGGATCGATGGTCACGATCGTCAGCCCGCGCGTTTCCTGCGCCGCCAGAATCCGCTGGTGCAAAACCGGATGACACCAGGCAAGATTGCTGCCCGCCAGCACCACCACATCGGCCAGATCCAGATCCTTATAGGTGCCGGGAACCGTATCGGTGCCAAAGGCCCGCTTGTGCCCCGCCACGCTCGACGCCATGCACAGCCGCGAATTGGTGTCGATATTGGCGCTGCCGATGTAGCCTTTCATCAGCTTGTTGGCGACGTAATAGTCCTCGGTCAGCAACTGGCCCGAGACATAAAACGCCACCGACTCCGGGCCGTGTTCGGCGATGGTCTGGCGGAACTTCGACGCCACCAAATCCAGCGCCGTATCCCAGTCGGCCTCGACTCCGGAAATCCGCGGGGCCAGAAGCCGGCCGTCCAGACCCACCGTCTCGCCCAGCGCCGCGCCCTTCGAGCACAGCCGCCCGAAATTCGCCGGATGTTCCGGATCGCCCTTGATCTCAAACCCGCCCGCGCCATCCGGCGTCGCCAGCACCCCGCAGCCGACGCCGCAATAGGCGCAGGTGGTCCTGACCGGCATCACGCCGCCGCGATCCGTGCCGCCAGCGCCGCGCGGTCAAGCAATATCCGCCCGTCCTGCACCGTCACTTTATAGGTTCGCACCGAACCCGAATCCGCCCCCAAGGCCTGGCCGGTAGTGAGGTCAAACACCCAGCCATGCAGCGGACAGGTGACGCTTTCGCCGTGCTGAATCCCGTTCGACAGCGGCCCGCCCTTGTGCGGGCAAGTGTCGTCCAAAGCAAAAATCCTGTCCTCGGCATTGCGGAAAATCGCGATGCAGCCGCCACGGACCTTCACCAGCCGGGCTTGCTGGCGCGGGATGTCGGCGACTGCGCCAATATCCAGAAACCCGCTCATTCCGCCGCCACTCCGGTCAAATCCGCCAAGGCCGCAAACTCATGCGCATCCTTGCCCTTGGCCCGCTGTTCCCACGGGTCGATCTGGTAGAATTTCTGCGAATAATAGAACCGCGCGGCCAATCCCCTGCGGCTCTCGGCATCGACCACGACTTTCTCCTTCACCCAGTCCAGCCCGACCTTGGCGATCCATTTATACGGCCGGTGCAGATATTGCGCGTTCTCGCGATAGAGCTGATAGAACGCCGCGCAATATTCCACCGCCTCGTCCTCGGTGGCGACCGTGCCCAAAAGCTCGGTCTGCTTCACATCCATTCCCGCCGCGCCGCCGACATGCAGCTGATAGCCCTCGCTGACACAAACCACGCCCATGTCCTTGCAGGTCGCCTCGGCGCAATTGCGCGGACAGCCCGAGACCGCCATCTTGAACTTGTGCGGCGACCACGCGCCCCACAAAGCCTTTTCGATCTTGATCCCGAGCCCGGTCGAATCCTGGGTGCCGAACCGGCAATGATCGGTGCCGACACAGGTTTTCACCGTCCTGAGCCCCTTGGCATAAGCCGCCCCCGACACCATCCCCGTCGCGTTCAGATCGGCCCAGACCGCCGGCAGGTCCTCTTTCCTGATCCCCAGCAAATCGATCCGCTGCCCGCCGGTCACCTTGACCGTCGGCACGTTGAACTTGTCGGCGACATCGGCAATGGCGCGCAATTCTTTCGGGTTGGTGATCCCGCCCCACATCCGCGGCACCACCGAATAGGTGCCGTCTTTCTGGATATTGGCATGCACCCGCTCGTTGATGAACCGGCTC
>JAYTCN010000458.1:0-6692 GCA_043736475.1 Paracoccaceae bacterium | reverse complement strand
CGAAAAGGTTTGACCAATACTCCGCTGACGCAACCGCCCCTTGCGGGTTGGATGGCGAACAAATGTCAAGAATGGCAGTGCGGTCGAGCAGAGCCTTTGGAACACAGTGGAAATCCGGCAGGAAACCCGTCTCGGCGCTCGCGGCGACGAATACCGGCTCGGCACCGGCGGAAAGGGCGGCAACCAGGTAACATTGATAGAAAGGATTGGGCAGCAGGATGACCGGCTTCTTGCCGTTCTTCCGTTCTGGGCAGAGGGCGAGGGCGGCGTTGAACAAACCTTCCCGGGTTCCGTTCAGCGACACGATTTGAGTCATCGGATCCAGCTGCACAGCGTAGCGCCGGGTCAGCCAGTCTGCGATGGAGCGGCGCAATTCGGGGGTGCCTTCGCCGGGCGGGTACTTCCCGAATTCATCGCCATGCCGGACGAGGATTTCCGTAACCATCGCCGGAAACGGGTGCTGCGGTTCGCCTATCGACATGGCAAGCGCGGGCCCGCCCGGCGCATGCTTGTCAAGCAGGCTGCGCAGGCGAGGGAAAGCATACTCCGGCAGGTCTGAGAACCGCTGGGGAAACTGCATCAATGCCTCAAAACAAGGGGTCTGATGCCCCGATTGCCGCCTTTTTAACGGCAGAATGGGATTCGGTCCAGTGCGGGTGAATTATTGCAGCAATGCAGCTTCAATACTGATGCCAAGTCGCGACAGCGCACGATCCTTGCCCGGTGCCGCCATAAGTGTGATGCCGCATGCCGGTGTGGCGGTCGGCAGCGTCAGGGCGCATCCGCCGAGCAGATTGCAAATACGCGTGTTGCGCAGGCCGAGCGTGCCTTCGGCGGCAAAGAATTCCGGTTCATCGCGCAATCGGACCGCGTTGGGTGGCAAAATCGCCGAAGTCGGCATCAAGATGCCGTCAAAGGCGGCGGCGGCTTGCCAAAAGGAGTGTCCGAGCTGATCCATTGCCGTTCGTGACTCGGCATGCTGGGCCGCGGTGTAGGCAGCGCCGGCGCGAAAACGATCCCGGATCGGAGCGAACATGACGTCCGGGTTGGTTTCTATCAAAACCCGGCAAGAAGCCCAGGCTTCTGCCACGAACCGGGCACCGTTGAGGGAAAGCGCCTGCGTGACCTCGCGAAATTCGCGAAATTCGACGCTGGCACCGGCGTTCTTGATCAGGTCAAGAGCAGCGTGAAACGCCGTATCCGGTGCCTTTCGCAGATCGTCGAGCATGGCCGTGGTGCAGACAACAAATCGGCGACCTTGCAGACCCGGCGGCGTCAGGTCTGGCAGTTTTTCACCAGCGAGAATGCAGGCAACAAACGCCGCGTCCTCGACGGAACGAGTCAACGGACCAATGGTATCAAAGGATGGACAAAGCGGCAGAACGCCCTGCAGCGACAGCCAACCGTAGGTTGTTTTCAATCCCACAAGATTGTTCCATGCGGCCGGAACACGGATCGAACCGCCGGTGTCCGAGCCTATGGCCGCGGCCGCCAGACCAAAGGCAACCGACGTCGCTGCGCCCGATGATGACCCGCCGGCGGCCAGGTCGGGATCATTTACATTGGGCGGTGTCGCAGTGATCGGGTTGATGCCAAGCCCGGAGAAGGCCAGTTCCGTCATATGGGTTTTGCCAAGCATGACCAGCCCGGCGCGGGATGCATTTTGCAGGACCATCGCGTCGGTTGTGGGGATGCGGCCCTTCAAGAGGGCGGAACCGGCTTCGGTTGCGTAACCGGCGGTGTCGATCAGGTCTTTCCAGGTGATCGGCACCCCGTCGAGCGGCGAGCGGCGCAGGCCGGATTTGGCGCGCTTCGCCGCTGCCTCGGCCTCGGCACGGGCGCGGACGGGCGTCAGCATGGTGAAAATGCGGTCACGGTATTGGTGTCGGTCCGCCGCCGAAAGAAAGGCTTCGGTCAGGTCGCGCGGGTCGAGCTGGCCGGCCTCGATGGCGCGGCCCAGGTTCGAGGCGGATTGGCTGAGATTGATTTCGGACATTGGACCAGCCTAGCGGCCCTTCGGCGCATGGACAATCGGCTTTGCGACGGCATACTGCGCCGATGACGCTGGACGCGGAAATCCTGATTGTTGGCGGTGGCCTGAATGGGCCGGCGCTGGCTTTGGCTTTGGCGCAGGGCGGGTATTCGAGCATTGTGATCGACGCCCGGCCCGCCGAACTTCAAGCCGCCGCCGCATTCGACGGGCGTGCCTATGCTTTGGCACTGGCCTCTCGGCGGATGCTGGACGCGTTGGGGATATGGCGCCATGTGGCCGAATTCGCCGAGCCGATTCTCGACATCAAGGTCAGCGACGGGCGGGCGGGCGAAGGGGCAAGCCCGCTGTATCTGCATTTCGATCATCACGAGATCGAGGAAGGCCCGATGGGGCACATGTTGGAGGACCGAAATTTACGGCGGGCTTTGGGTCAGACTCTGGCGGAGCAACCGTTGGTGCAGGCTGTTTCGAGCGCAATGGTGGTAGAGCAGCAGGTTTCACCGGGCTCGGTGGCGGTGACATTGGAAAATGGTCGGGTGCTGCGCGGGCTGGTTTTGGTTGGCTGCGACGGGCGCTCCAGTGGCGTGGCGGAACGGGCCGGGATTTTGCGGACGGGTTGGGATTACGGGCAGGCCGCGGTGGTTTGTGCAGTGGAGCACGAAATGCCGCATAACAGCGTGGCGCATCAGTTTTTCATGCCTGCGGGACCTTTGGCGATCTTGCCCTTGCCTGGCAATGTGTGCTCGATTGTCTGGACCGAAGCGTCGGATCGGGCGGCCGAGATATTGGCGATGGATGGACCCAGGTTTCTGGCGGCATTGCGACCCTGCTTTGGCGATTTTCTGGGCGGCTTGCGGTTGTGTGGAGATCGGTATTCCTATCCGCTGGGTTTGTCTTTGGCGCAGTCTTTGACCGCGCCGCGCGTGGCCTTAGCCGGCGACGCTGCGCATGGGATTCATCCTCTGGCTGGCCAAGGTTTGAACCTTGGGCTGCGCGATGTGGCGGCTTTGGCTGAGACGCTGATCGAGGCCGGAAGGCTGGGGTTGGACATCGGGGCTGCGGATGTTTTGGAGCGCTATGCCCGTTGGCGGCGGGCGGATATTGCGGCTTTGGCGGCAACGACCGATACGGTGAACCGGGTGTTTTCGAATGATTTCGGTCCGCTGCGGTTCGTGCGGGATCTGGGGTTGGGGCTGGTGAACGCGCTGCCGGGACTAAGGCGGGGATTGATCCGCGAGGCGGCGGGGCTGAGCGGGGATTTGCCGCGGTTGATGCGGTAGGGTTTGGTCTGTCATTCCCGCGAAGGCGGGAATCCTGCATCGGCGCTTGCCCCCCGCCTGCGCCGGGCGACATGCGCGTAAGCAAACTTAGAACCTTTCCAAGCTAATACTTGATTCTTTCACTCGGACAGTCCATTTTTAAGGCTGAAACGGAGAAGTAGCCATGTTCATCCAGACCGAGTCGACGCCGAACCCTGCGACGCTGAAATTCCTGCCGGGCGAGACCGTGATGCAGGTGGGCACGGCGGATTTTCCGTCGATCGAGGCCGGACAATCCTCGCCTTTGGCGCGGCGGATTTTTGGTGTGGATGGGGTGACGGGGGTGTTTTTTGGCCCCGATTTCGTCACCGTGACCAAGGACGACGGCGTGCTGTGGGACCATATCAAACCGGGGATTTTGGGCTCGATCATGGAGCATTTCCAGTCAGGCCTGCCGGTACTGGAAGGTGAAAGCGGTGCCGTTGGCCATGCAGCGCACGACGGGCCGGATGCGGCGATCGTCACCCAAATCAAGGAATTGCTCGATACCCGCGTGCGCCCGGCGGTGGCGCAGGACGGTGGCGACATCACCTTCCACGGCTTTGACCGCGGCGTGGTTTATTTGCATATGCAAGGCGCCTGCGCCGGGTGCCCGTCCTCGACCATGACGCTGAAAATGGGCATCGAGAACCTGCTGCGGCATTATATTCCCGAAGTGACCGAGGTTCGCCCGGTTGCTGCCTGAACCACTGATCCTCGCCTTTGATACATCGGCCGCGCATTGCGTGGCCGGTTTGCTTTTGGGCGACCGGGTTCTGGCGCAGAGGGCGGAAATGACGGCGGTCGGGCAAGCTGACCGGTTGGTGCCGATGCTGGAGGAAGTTCTGGCAAAATCTGGTGCAGCTTGGGCCGACTTGCACGCGATCGGCGTTGGCACTGGTCCGGGGAATTTCACCGGCATTCGAATTTCGGTGGCGGCGGCCCGCGGTTTGGCGCTGGCGCTGAAGATTCCGGCGATTGGGGTGACGGTGCTGGAGGCATTGGCTGTTGGCTCAGTCGGCGAGGTTTTGGTGACCTTGGACGGGCGGCTTGGGCGAATTTACGCCCAAAGGTTCAATGATGGCGCGCCGGCTAATGCTGCGCGATTATGTGATTTTGCCGATCTGGAAGCGATCCGCGCGACCTGCCTTGGGTTTGACAATGCCAAGGTTGCCGAGGTGACGGGCGGGACAGCCGGTTCAGACCGAACGATGCCCGATCCATTGGCGATTGCACGGATTGCCAGAGGGCGGCTGGGAGCCGATCAGCCAAGCCCGGCGCCGTTCTATTTGCGCCCACCGGATGCGACGCCTTCAACCCGCCCGACAATTACCGTCTTGCCATGACCGATGCCGAACGCGCCGCGCTGCATGCTTTGTGTTTTGACGGCGCTCCACGGCCATGGAACGTGGCGGAGTTTGCCGAGTATCGGACGGACAGAAATGTTCTTGCCTGCGAGTCGCCGTTTGGTTTTGTCCTTGCCCGCGTTGTTGCCGAACAGGCAGAAATTCTGACATTGGCCGTGCATCCCGATGCCCGGCGCAGAGGTGAAGGGCGGGCTTTGATCCACGAGGCCGAGGCCTTGGCGCAGGCACGCGGGGCGAAGCAGATGTTCCTTGAAGTGCGCGACGATAACACTGCCGCCAAAGCGCTCTACGAATCTGCCGGCTATGTTTCGGCGGGCTATCGCAAAAACTATTATCAGGCGGCGGGACGGCAGGGCAGTTCGGCAATTGTTTTGAAAAAGCTGTTTGGTTGAGATCGGCGGGCGAAGTTTCCCCCACGAATCTTGTCCAAATGATAAAAAGACATTGACCCCGCACTTGGGCGGCAGCTTAGATGCGGGCAGAGTAAATCTCGACCCGGTTCAGAAAGCCGAAACCTTGGCCAATGACAAGAGCCGGTCCTTGTAAACACAAGTGGAGGAATGAATGAAACATCTGACATTTCTGATGGGCGCGACGGCACTTGTGGCGCTTTCCAGCGCCGCCTATGCCGACCCGGCGATCATCTTTGACCTTGGCGGCAAGTTTGACAAATCGTTCAACGAGGCCGCGTTCAACGGTGCGGAAAAATGGAAAGCCGAAAGTGGTGGCAATTATGCCGAAATCGTAATAACGGGTGAGGCCCAGCGCGAACAGGCTTTGCGCCGCGCTGCTGAACAGGGCAACAATCCGATTGTGGTGACCGGATTTTCTTTTGCAACCGCACTTGAGGCTGTCGCAAAGGACTTCCCCGACACCAAGTTCGCCATTATCGACATGGTTGTCGAGCTGCCGAACGTGCGTTCGGTGGTGTTCAATGAACACGAAGGTTCGTATCTGGTTGGCGTGGCGGCGGCGAAGGCTTCGGCTTCGGGCACCGTCGGGTTCATCGGCGGTATGGATGTGCCGCTGATCCAGAAATTCGCCTGTGGCTACGTGCAGGGCGTGAAAGCGACCAATGCGGATGCGGTGGTGATCCAGAACATGACCGGCACGACGCCGGCGGCATGGAACGACCCGGTCAAGGGCGGCGAGTTGACCAAGGCGCAGATCGGCCAGGGTGCTGACGTCATTTATGCCGCTGCCGGCGGTACCGGCGTGGGCGTATTGCAGACCGCAGCCGACGAGAAAATCTTGTCGATTGGCGTTGACAGCAACCAGAACTACATGCACCCGGGCCAGGTGCTTACCTCGATGATGAAACGGGTGGATGTTGCCGTCTATGACGCTTTCGCCGCCGGGCCGGGGATGAGCGCGGGCTTAAGTGTGATGGGAATTGCCAACGGCGGTATCGATTATGCCCTGGACGAGAATAACGCTGCCGTGTTCACCGATGAAATCAAAGCGGCGGTTGATGCCGCCAAGGCTGGAATCCTCGACGGGTCCATCGTTGTACATGATTACATGTCGGACAATGCTTGCCCGGTTTCGTGAGGAACTGGCACGTGGGCGTTAAGGCCGATCCGGGGCGGCAGGAAACTGCCGCCCCGGCCATAGAGCTTCGCGGCATATCCAAGGCGTTTGGTCCTGTTCAGGCGAACAGGGACATTTCGCTATCGGTCGCCAAAGGGGCGATTCACGGCATCGTCGGCGAGAATGGTGCCGGAAAATCGGCGCTGATGTCGATCCTCTACGGGTTCTACAAGGCCGATGCCGGCGAGATTTTCATAAATGGAAAACTGACGCCAATTCATGATTCCCAAGCAGCAATCCGCGCCGGAATTGGCATGGTGCACCAGTATTTCAAGCTGGTGGAGAATTTCACCGTGCTGGAGAACGTCGTGCTGGGGGCCGAGAGTGGTACCCTGCTGCGGCCATCGCTGGCGAAGGCGCGGGCGTTGCTGGGGAAGCTGGCGCAAGAATACGAGCTGGACGTCGATCCCGAAGCCATAGTCCAGGAAATCGGCGTCGGCATGC
>JAYTCN010000457.1:0-16330 GCA_043736475.1 Paracoccaceae bacterium | reverse complement strand
CAACGAGGTCACGCCGCTGCCGCCGGTTTTCACCACAACTCCGCCGGCGGTGATCCAGGTGAACGAAAACATTCTGGCGACATCGGTTCTGTATAACGCCGATGCCAACGATCCCAACGGCACGCCGGTGGTTTTTTCGCTTACGGGGGCTGACGCGGCGTTCTTTGGCATCAACAGTGCCGGCTTCCTGCGCTTTTTGGCATCGCCCGACTTCGAGACGCCGCTGGGGCTCACGCCGGACAATCTCTACGATGTCACGATCAACGCCACGAGCGGTTTGGTTACGGTAACGCAGAACGCCGTGATCCAGGTTCTGGATGTCGACGAAACCAACGCGGCACCGACGTTCAACACCGCTCCGGCGGCTGTAGTCAATGTGGCGGAGAATACGCTTGTCGCCTCCGTCGCCGGCCTCATCTGGGATGCCGACGCCACCGATATTAACCTCGACACGCTCACTTACGTGCTCGGCGGTGCCGATGCGGCTTTCTTCAGTCTCGACAACGTTACCCACGAACTGCGGTTTTTCAACTCGCCGGACTTCGAGGTACCGTTCGGGGCCAATCCCGACAATCTCTACAAGGTCACGGTCAGTGTCACTGACGGCTTCCACACCCCCGTGGTCCAGGCGGTGAACATCCAGGTGACCAACGTCAACGGCGTCATAACCAATGGCTCGACCGTTGCCGATATTATCAATGGCACCGGCGAGGCTGATACACTCAACGGCCTCGGTGGCAACGATACACTCAACGGACTTGGTGACAACGACATCCTTGACGGCGGGATCGGCACGGATATCGCCGTATTCAGCGGCACCGTCGGAGATCATGGCTTCGCGCTCAATGGGTCAAACCAGCTTGTTGTCTCCGACACACGACTTGGCAACCCGGACGGGTCCGACACCCTGATCGCCGTTGAAACCATACAGTTCGGCATAGCGGCCCGGACGTTGAGAATAGGCACCAACGCCGCTGATACCCTCACTGGCACCAATGGCAAAGATCTGTTGCTCGGCTTTGCCGACAACGACGTAATGAATGGCGGCAAGGGCGACGACCGGCTGATCGGCGGTACCGGCAACGACATCATGACCGGCTTTAACGGCAATGATGTGTTTGAGTTCGCCGCCGGCTTCGGCTCTGACACCATCATCGACTTCGACACCACTACGGTGCTTGGCAAAGATCTGTTGGACATCTCGGCTTATGGTTTCACGGCAGCAAATGTTGGCAATACCGCCTTATTCGCCGTCTTTGTCCAGGACCTCGGTGCCAACACCAGCGTTACCATCGGTGCCGACACTGTCCTTTTGATGGGCGTCGATGGCGTGGGTGGCAATGCCATCACCGGTGCCGACGACTTCATATTCGTGTGATGGGCGTAACTCAGGATCGGGACGCGTTGTTCGATCCGGAAAATGACGATTGCTGCACTGCAGATTGTCGCGAGGCAGGAGAGCGCGCAGCAACCGTGGCGGGTATGGATGCGTCGCCAGCCTTGCAGGCACCCGAGCGTGCTGTCGACTTGGTGGCGCGGCGTCTGGCCCAGTTGGACCTGTGCCGGTTCTGCGCTGGATAACCGACAGCGGGCAAGCTGAAACCGGGCTGGATTGGCAATGCCGGTCTGGCCCGGTTCGCGCGATCAATCGGCGGATTCTGGCGAAACGCGATCCCCGGGCGCGGCGGAACCGTGCGGTAGTCGGTGCCGCGCGCCAGATCGACCGGCGTGGTCGGGACCTCGCGCTTCTCCATGCCCGTGTTCTCGCCGGTGACGGCATCAATGCAGGTCAGAAACTGATTGACAGCCGCGGCGGACTCGGCGGAACTGACGGCAGAAGACTGCGCGGGACATGGGTGGGGACCGGGCGGCGATGCGCAACACCGGTTTGCCGAGGACATTCTGGGCGACAAATGTGACCATGTTCCCGGCCATGCCAAGGCCTGTCGCAACCCTGCGGCCGGATACGACCGCCCGCGGACCGGGCGGATCGCGGCCTGTGCCAAATTTCGCGGCGCCGCCGCTTCGCGCACCTTCGCGGATGCGGCGCAGGGGCCGGGCAGCGGCCCGCACGACGATGAGGCGTTTCTGGCGGGGACCGGCGCATGAAAGTCGAACTGACCGACAAGGTGATCGTGGTGACCGGGGCCGCCAGTGGCATCGGTCTGGCCATAGCCCGCGAGGCCGCCGGGGCGGACGCGGCGGCACTGGTGCTGACCGACCGGGATGCCCGGGGCTGCCGCCGGGCCGAGCAAGAGCTTGCGGCGACTGGCGCGCGCGTTCACGGCCTTGTCGCCGATCTGGCAGATCCGGCGTCGCCGCAGCGCATTGTCGGTGCCGCACTGGGGCAATTCGGTCGGATCGACGGGCTGGTGAATGCGGCCGGGCTAACGACGCGGGCCTCGTTCGCCGATGGCACAATCGAGATATGGGACCAGCTTTTCACCGTCAACGCCCGCGCGCCTTTCTTTGTGATGCAGGCAGCGATTGCCGACATGCGGGCCCGCGGTGCGCCCGGCGCAATCGTCAACATCCTGTCGGTGAACGCCCATTGCGGGACACCGGCGCTGGCCATCTATTCGGCAACCAAAGGTGCGCTGGCGACGCTGACCCGGAACGCCGCCAATGCCCACATGGCCGACCGCATCCGGGTCAATGGCATAAACCTCGGTTGGGTGGCAACCGAGAGCGAACAGCGGATGCAGGCCGATATTCTGGGTCGCGGCCCGGGCTGGATCGCCGAGGAAGCCGCAAGACTGCCGCTTGGCCGACTTGTCGAAGCCGCCGAGGTGGCGCGTCTGGCGGTCTTTTTGCTTGCAGATGCCGCGATACCGATGAGCGGATCGGTGATCGATTTTGAGCAGAAAGTGGCCGGGGCCAATGGCTAGGACGCGGAAAAAGAGTCCGCGCGCGACGCCGGGCGACCAAAAAAAGACCGGGGCGGTGCCGCCGATCCGCGACTACGAGGGTTTGCGGACGGCGCTGGCTGCGCGCGCCGGCACGCTCAGTCGTCGGCTGTCGCAGGTGGCACAATTCTTCCTCAACCACCCCGAAGAGGTTGCCATCGACACGCTGGTCCGACTGGCGGATCAGGCCCAAGTGCCCCCGGCGACGATCACCCGCTTTGCCAAGGAACTGGGGTTTGCCGGTTTTGCCGAACTTCAGGCGGTATTCCGCGAACGCCTTTTGGGTCCGCGCCTGCCTTATGCGGCGCGGATGGTCGCGCTGGGCACAGAGGGCAATGCGCAAGGTATCGGCGATGCCGATCTGGACCAGCCGGAACGGGTTTTCAGCAGCTTCGTGCAGGCTGCGGTCAAGTCGCTTTTGCGGATCGAGCAGGCGCTGGACCGACGGGCGCTCGATGCTTTTGTCGAGGCGCTTGCCCGTTGCGATTCGGTTCATGTTGCAGCGGCGCGCGGGGCTTTCGGTCTGGGGGCCTATACAGTCTATGGGCTGGCCAATATCGGCAAGCGGGCGCATCTGGTGGACAATCTGGGGGCGATGCGGGCCGAACAGGTTGCCGCGATTGGCCCGGCTGACCTGCTTTTGGTGATGACGTTTGACGATTACACCGCGGAAACCGTCGAGGCCGCCCGCATTGCCGCCGGCAACGGCCGCCGAGTTCTGGCGATCACCGACAACGAACTGAGCCCGGTCGCCGGCCTGGCCGAGCATGTTTTGTATGTGAACGAAGCGCGGCTCGGTCATTTCCGCTCGCAAGTGCCGGCCATGGTGGTCTGTCAGTCGATCATCGTCAGCCTCGCCCGTCGGCTCGGTGCGGCCCCGGGGCCGCAAATGAAAGAAAATATTCAAACATCCAGTAATGAAAAATACGTTGCAGCGAATCGCCCGCCGAAGAAAGATAAGCTAGGGGGCAAGGCATGACCGGGGCGTGCAATTTCGATTTTTCCGACGCGCAGGTTCTGGTCGTCGGGGCCAGCCGCGCCGGAATCGGCGCCGCCATAGCCCGTGCTTTCCAGAGCGCCGGAGCAACGGTCGCCATCACCGGGGTTGAGGCGGAACCGGCGGCGGAGGATCGCGGGCGATTTGCCTATCGCCAGCTTGATGTGACCGATATCGACGCCGTGCATGCTTTGTCTGCCACGACCGGACGCCTTGATATACTGGTGAATTGCGCGGCGATCACCGTGCGCGGCGAGGAAATGGCACCGGCGTTTTTCGAGCACGTCGTCGACGTGAACCTGCACGGGACCTTCCGCCTGGCAGAGGCATTCCACCGGCAATTGAAAGCGCAGCGCGGTGTTTTGATCAATATTGCCTCGATGTATGCGAGCTTTGGCAGCCCGAAAAACCCGGCTTACGGTGCCAGCAAGGCCGCTGTGGTGCAGCTGACGAAATCCTTGGCCATCGCCTGGGCGGCGGAAGACATCCGGGTGAATGCCGTCGCGCCGGGGTTCATCGTGACCGAGCAATCGGCGCCAAGCCGAACCGACCCGGCCCATGTGGCGGCGGTCAGCCTGCGCACGCCGATGGGGCGCTGGGGACAACCCGAGGATATCGCCGCGCCGGTCCTGTTCCTGGCTTCGCCCGCTGCGGCGTTCATCACCGGCACCTGTCTGGCCATCGACGGGGGCTATTCCATTGCCTGACCAAAGGGCTGCCGCAACATGAGCGCTGCCAGCCAGATCGGCGCCGCCGTGATCGGAACCGGGTTCATCGGCACCGTTCATATCGGCGCGCTGCGCCGTCTTGGCGTGCAGGTGGCGGGTGTTCTGGGCTCCAGCCCGGATCGCGGTGCCGAACGGGCGGCGGCTATGGGAATTGACCGCGCCTATGTTTCGCTGGACCAGCTTCTGGCCGACCCAAAGGTGCAGGTCGTCCATGTCACCTCGCCCAACGCCGCGCATTACCCGCAGGTCAAGCAAATCCTCGGCGCCGGGCGGCATGTGATCTGCGAAAAACCGCTGGCCATGACCTCGGCGCAATCGGCGGAAATGACCCGGCTGGCGCGCAAAAGCGGGCGGATCGCGGCGGTGGGTTACAACACCCGCTTCTACCCGCTGAACCAGCATGCGCGCGGCATGGTGGCGGCGGGCGAGTTGGGCGACATCCGCATGGTCACGGGCCATTATCATCAGGACTGGCTGGCAAAGCCGAGTGACTGGAACTGGCGGCTGGAGGCCAAAGAGGGCGGCGCGTTGCGATCCGTGGGCGATATCGGTACCCATTGGATCGACCTGACCGGTTTCATCACCGGGCAACGCGCCGGAGCGGTTCTGGCCGAACTTGCGACTTTCATTCCGGTCCGGCGCAAACCGTTGGGCCGCGTCGGGACTTTCGCCAAGGCAGGCAACGCCGCGACCGAGCCGCGCCGGATCGAGACCGACGACGCGGCGATGATCCTGCTGCGTTATCCCAATGGGGCGCGCGGGGTGATGTCGACCAGCCAGATCAGCCAGGGCCGCAAGAACGCGCTGGGCTGGGAGATTGCCGGGTCGGGCGGATCGGCGGCCTGGGCGTCGGAAACACCCGAGCACCTGTGGCTCGGCCACCGCGACGCGCCGAACCAGATCCTGCAGCGCGATGCGGCGCTGATGAATGCAGCGGGTGCTGCGGCGGCCGGCCTGCCGGGCGGACATGTCGAAGGCTTTGCCGACACGTTCGCAGCCCTGTTCCGGCAGGTTTACGGCGATGTCGCCAAAGGGGCCCGCGCCGCCGCCTCGGCTTATGCAAGTTTCGAGGATGGCCATTACCAGATGTTGTTTTGCGATGCGGTGCTGCAGAGTGCCCGCGAAGGCCGCTGGGTTGAGGTCGCCCATGTCTGAGATCGAAGGAGGGGCCAGATGAAGCTGGGATTGTTGACCGCGCCGTTTGCCGATACCGGCCTGATGCAGGTCGCCGACTGGGCGGCTGCGGTCGGCTTTGAAGCGCTGGAGATCGCCTGCTGGCCTTCGACAGCAACCGAAGCGCGGCGTTATGCCGGCACCTCGCATATCGCGGTCGAGACGCTGACCAAAGCGCAGGCAAGCGAGATCGCCGGTGCGCTAAGCGCCAAAGGCATCGCCGTTTCGGGACTGGGTTACTACCCCAACCCGCTGCATGCCGATGCGGTGCATCGCGACATGGTCATCGGCCATTTGAAGAAAGTCATCGTCGCCGCCGGGTTGATGGGCGTGCGCGTGGTCAACACCTTTGTCGGCGGTGACCGGTCGTTGACGCTGGACCAGAACTGGGAACGCGCCGCCCGGATTTTCCCCGGTATCGTGGCCCATGCCCGCGAAAACGGGGTTACGCTGGCATTCGAGAACTGCCCGATGATTTTTTCCCACGACGAATGGCCGGGCGGGCACAATATCGCCTATGCACCGAAAATCTGGCGGCGTATCTTCGAGACTTGGGGCGATGCAGTCGGCATGAATTTCGACCCCAGCCATCTGGTCTGGCAGATGATCGATCAGGCGCGCTTCATCCGGGAGTTCGGAGGAAAGATGGTCCATGTCCATGCCAAGGACCTGATGATTGACCGTGACGGGTTGTATGAGAACGGGGTGATGTCGCTTGGCATCGGCTGGCAGGTGCCGCGGATGCCGGGCTTGGGTGAAATTGACTGGGCAGATTTTTTTGCCGGGCTTTACCGGGTCGGCTACGACGGCCCGGTGATTATCGAACACGAGGACCGGACGTTCGAAGGGTCGGACGACAAGGTCAAGCGCGGGTTCCTGCTGGCGCGGGACGTCTTGCGGCCGTTCGTGAAATAAGGCGCCAGAACGAATGACAACCAAACCTGACAGGGAGAACTGAGAAATGACCAAACTGCTTTTAGGCACTGCCGCATTGGCAATGGCCGTCAGTCTGGGAGGCATGGCGCAGGCCGGCACCTACAAGATCGGCATCTCGAATACCGTGCAGGGCAACGGCTGGCGCGAAGAGATGATCTGCGCGATGAAAGCACAGGCGCTCAAATCCGGCATGGTCGAGTCGCTCAACATCGCGCATCGCAACACCGACGCGGCGGGCCAGCTTGAGGATATCCGCAACCTGATCCAGGCGGGGGTGAACGCGATTGTGGTGAACCCGGCCAATGCCGACGGCATCAACTCGGCGATCAAGGAAGCCACCGATGCGGGCATCGTCGTCGTCGCGGTTGACCAGGCGGTGACCGAGCCTTCGGCCTATATCCTGTCCAACAACCAGGAAGAATACGCCTATATCGGTGCCAAATGGCTGTTCGAGACCATGGGCGGCAAAGGCAGCGTGTTCTACATGCGCGGTGCTGCTGGTGCCGGGGCTGACAACGACCGCGACGTCGGCTTCAAACGCGCCCTGGCCGAGTTTCCCGATGTGACCGTGGCCAACGAAGTCTTCACCGGCTGGCAGCAGGATCAGGGCAAGCAACAGATGCTCGATTTCCTCGCCACCGGCGTGGCCCTCGATGGGGTCTGGACCTCGGGGATTGACAACGTGATCGTTGATGCGTTTGTCGAATCCGGCGCGCCATTGGTGCCGATCGTCGGGGCTGACAACGCCGGCTTTGTTGGCCAGCTTGCCAGCGTCGAGGGTCTGGTTGGCGCTGCCGTGACCAATCCCGGTTCGGTCGGTGGCGCGGGGATCACGCTGGCGTTGCAAATCCTCGAAGGCAACGCGCCGGCAGAACGCACGGTTCTGGTCAACCCGGCGCTGTGGGCCAACACAACCGAAGAGGGCAAGGCCCTGATCGCCGCGGCGCAGAACCCGAACCTCAGCCCGGAATGGCCGGTCAGCGTCTCGATCACCGGCTGGACCACCTACACGATGGACGAGATCATCGCCTGCAAAGGCCCGGGTGAATAGCCACGCTTGGCCCCTGGCACAAAGCCGGGGGCCGTTTCGCCGACGCATGACAAAGTCAGGTCAGCTGGCCCCATGACCCAGCCGGCGGCGGACACGCCCATTCTGGACGCGCAGGGCGTGTCCAAACAGTTCGGAGCGGTTGTCGCGCTGCGGGACGCATCGCTGCGGGTCAACCGCGGCGAGATTGTTGCCCTGATGGGGGCGAACGGGGCGGGCAAATCCACCTTCGTCAAAATCCTGACCGGCGCTTTGCGGCCCGACACCGGCCATGTGCGCATTCGCGGCCGTGACTCCATTGTCGCCTCGCCGGCAGCGGCTCGGCGCTCGGGGCTGGTGCCGGTCTATCAGGAACCCTCGTTGATCCCTGATCTCGATGTTGGCGACAATCTGCGGCTGGGCGACACGCCGGTCGGGCCGTTCCGGCATTGGGTCAGCGAATTAGGAATCCCCGATCTGCGTCTGGATGCGATGATCGGGCGGCTGCCGCTGGCAACGCTGCGTATCCTCGATCTGGCGCGGGCGCTGGCAAGCGAGCCTGATGTGCTGCTGCTGGACGAAATGACGGCGGCGCTGCCAACCGATCTGGTGCAGCGCGTGCTCAGCGTGGTGCGCCAGCAGGCCGATGGCGGTCGTTCGGTCATCTTCATTTCGCACCGCTTTGCCGAGATCGGCGAATTGTGCGACCGCGCCTCGATCCTGCGCGATGGAACGACCGTGGGCGACTTGCCGATCGAGGCGGGCGTCGAGGAGAGGATCGTCGAAATGATGCTGGGGGCAGCACCTGGCCCCGGTGCTGCCGCCACGGTACGGGCGCCGAAACCTGGAGGCCCCCCCGACAGCCCGGCGCGTCTGCGCGTCCGGCGATTGGGCGCGGGGCAGAATCTCAAGGATGTGTCCTTCGATCTGCGCCAGGGCGAGGTGCTGGGTGTGGTGGCGCTGGAAGGTCAGGGCCAGGATGAACTGTTCGAGGTTCTGGCCGGGTTCCGAAAGGCCACGGCCGGGACAATTGAAATCGCCGGGGAAAAAGTCGGGTTTCGCCATCCCGCCGACGCGATTGCCGCCGGTTTGACGCTGGTACCCGGCGACCGGGCCAGCGCCCTGATGATGCCGCGCTCGGTGCGCGAGAATATCGCCCTGCCGCTGGTGGCCCGGCCCGGACGCTGGGGCATGATCCCGATGCGCGACGAGGCGGCGCGGGTGGCGGCGGCGATCGAGCGCTTGCAGATCGACACGCGGGCGCAGGGCGAGGTGCGCCGGCTGTCGGGCGGCAACCAGCAGAAAGTGACGATTGCCCGCTGGATCGCCCGGGGTGTGCAGACGCTGCTGCTTTTTGACCCGACGCGCGGTATCGACATCCGCACCAAGCGGCAGATCTATCCGCTGGTGCGCGAATTGGCCGATCAGGGCGCGGCGGTGCTGTTTTATACCTCGGAACTGGCCGAGGTGAAGCTGGCCTGCGACCGGGCGGTGGTGATGTTTGGCGGCAGGGTTGTCGATGTGATCGCGGCGAGCGATGCCGATGAACAGGTGCTGATGCGGGCGGCTTACGGGCTGACCGCCAGCAACGCTGCCGGGGCCGGGGCATGAACCGGATGCTGGCCAAAAACGGCTGGACGCTGGGCCTGGCCGGGCTTTTGGCGCTGCTGCTGGTTGCCACCAAGGTCATCCAGCCGGAATTCGGCGTCACCGGCCTCGATTCGGTCGCCCGAGCGGCGCTGCCCTATGCGCTGGCCACCATGGGCATGGCGGTGGTGGTGATTGCCGGCGGGATTGACCTGTCGATGGCTTCGATGATGGCGGTGGTCAGCGTGACCGCCGCCGTGCTGATGCAGGGCAGCGGTGACGGGCAGGCGGCGCTGGTGGTGGTGTTCGTGCTGGTCGTCGGCGTTGCCATGGGGGCGATCAACGGGGCGCTGGTGGTGGTGACGCGGGTGCCCGACATCGTGGTGACGCTGGCGATGCTGTTTGTCTGGCAGGGCCTGGCACTGCTGATCCTTGAGGCGCCCGGCGGGGCGGCGGCAGACTGGCTGCAAGCGCTGATCGTCGGCGGTGTCACCCTGCCAGGCCTGCCCAAAGGGTTGACCGAATGGATGCCGAAATCGCTGGTCCTGACCCTGCTCTGTGCCGCCGTGATCTGGCTGCCGATCCGGCGGGCGAAACTGGGGCTGATGTTCTATGCCATCGGCAGTGACCAGAATGCCGCCTTCCGGTCCGGCGTGCCGGTCGGGCGAACCCGGATCGCGGCCTATGCGGTGGCCGGGTTGTTCGCGGCGCTTGGCGGCCTGGCGGTGACGATGAGCACCGGCATCGGCGAGCCGATCCCCGGCCCCTATCTGATGGCCAGCGTCGCTGCCGTGGTGCTGGGCGGGGTGGCGCTGGATGGCGGTCGCGGCGGGCTTCTGGGGCCGATTCTGGCGGTGTTCATCCTGCGGCTGGTGCGGATGGACCTGACACTGTTGGCGGTGGACCCGAACATGACCACCATCATCGAGGGCACGATCATGGTCGTGGTGGTGATGCTGGGCGGCATTCTGGCGATGCGCGGGCGACGGCAATGAGCGCTGCGACGGTTCAACCCACCTGGCTTGTGCGCACGGGCCGGTTTCTCAGCGATCACCCGATGGTGCCGCTGATCCTGCTGCTGATCGGTCTGGTCGGCCTGCTCGAATTCCTGCAACCCGGCATCGTCAATGACCGCTGGATTGGCAATGCGATCAAGTTCGCCATCCAGCTGGCGATGCTGGCCGCTTGCCAGACCCTGACCATGCTGACCGGCGGCATCGACCTGTCGGCTGGCGTGGTGGCGACGATCACCGCCTTTGTCATGGCCACCCAGGTGCCGCTGGTCGGCCTGCCGGTGGCGCTGCTGATGGGGCTGTCGCTGGCGCTGCTGATGGGGCTGGTCAACGGCATCGGCATCGCCTTTTGCCGGGTGCATCCGCTGATCATGACGCTGGGCACCGGGCTGATCGGTACCGGCTGCCTGCAAGTCTATCAGCGCTTCGTCATCGCCACCGGCACCGTCATCCCCGACTTTCTGGTCTGGCTCGGCACCGGGCGGACCTGGGGGCTGCCGAACGCGCTGGTGTTGTTCGTGCCTTTTGCGCTGGTGATTGTCCTTGGCCAACGGCGGACCGGCTTTGGCCGCCTGCTCTATGCCCTGGGTGCCAACGAAAACGCCGCGCAACTGTCGGGCGTGCGGCCATGGCAAGTGTATCTGGCGCTTTATGCCCTGTCGGGGCTGATCGCCGGGGTGATGGGATTGTTGTATATTGGCCTGGTCAAGACGCCGTCGCTGTCGCTGGCGATGCCGCTGATGCTGCCCTCGGTGGCGGCGGCTGTGGTCGGGGGCACGTCGATATTCGGCGGTCGCGGCGGCTATGGCGGCACCATCATCGGGGCGCTGATCCTGACGGTGCTTAACACCATGCTGACGCTGCTGCACATGCCCGAAGGGGCGCGGCGGGTGTTGTTCGGGCTGATCATTCTGGCTGTCACCGCCATTCACGTGCGGCTGACCGACCAGCGCTGAAACGGCAAGAAGGAGGCGGCGAAATGGCGAAATGGCGGATTGCCGGCATCAGTTTCGACCACATGCACATGGGCGACCTGCTGCGTCAGGTCCATGCGCATCCGGGCGCCGAAATCGTCGGGATATTCGACCCCGACCGGGCGAAGATGGCCCGGGCCGCGACAAATTTCGGCATCCCCGAAGCGCGGATTTTCACCGATTTCGACGCCTGCCTGAAGGCGAGCAAACCCGATCTGGCGATCCTGTGCGCCGCGACCGCCGATCATGCCACCTACACCGAACGGCTGGCGGCCTATGGGGTGCATGTGCAGGTCGAAAAGCCCTTTGCCGCCTCGGTTGCCGATGCGCGGCGGATGCTGGCGGCGATGCAGCAGGCGGGCAAGGTGCTGGCGATCAACTGGCCGCTGGCCTGGGTGGAAAGCCATGTCACCGCCAAGCGGCTGATCGACGAAGGCATGATCGGCACCCTGCGCGAGGTGCATTTCTATGACGGCAATCGCGGGCCGCTGTATCACCTTGCCGACAAGGTTGAGGTTTCGCCTGCGGAAGTTGAACAACAAAAGCCGGATTCGTGGTGGTACAAGCGGGCCTCGGGCGGCGGCAGCCTGCTCGATTACCTCGGCTATGGCGCGACGCTGGGCACCTGGTACATGGGCGGCGCGGCACCGCTGGAGATCACCTGCGCGGTTGACGAGACCGCCGGGATCGAGGTCGATCAGCATTCGATCACCATCTGCCGCTATGCCACCGGCCTGTCGAAGATGGAAACGCGCTGGGGCACGTTCACCGACCCTTGGCTGATCCAGCCCCAGCCCGGCTGCGGTTTTGTTTTTGTCGGCAACGGCGGCACCATTGCCAGCCGGGACTATGCCGATCACGTCACCGTCCAGACCCGGGCCCGGCCGGAACCGTTCGCGGTGGCCGCCGACAAGCTGCCGGTCGGGCGGCGGAATGCGGTTGAATATGTGCTCGGCTGCCTTGAGCGCGGCGAACCGGTCAGCGGACCGCTCGACCCGGTGCTGTGCCTGACGGCGCAACGGATCGTCGATACGGCGGCGCTGTCGGCCCGGCAAAAGCGCACACTGGCGCTGATCGCATGACCAAAGGCGTGCCCGATACCGATACCTATGCGCTGAAATCGCGCCAAGTGACCGCGGTCGCGGCGCCCGACCTGCCCTATCGCCCGCCTTCGACGCGCGTCTATCGCCCGCGCATCGGCCTGATCGGTGCCGGTGGCATCGCCGCCAGCCACCTCGACGCCTACCGGGCCGCTGGTTGGGAGGTTGCCGCCATTTGCAACCGCAGCAGGGCCAAGGCCGCGGCCCGTGCGGCGGAATATGCCCCCGGCGCCTGGGTGACCGACCGCTATGAGGAGATTCTGGCCGACCCCGCGATCGACGTGGTGGACATCACCCCGCATCCCGCCGACCGGGTTCCGATCATCGAGGCGGCGCTGCGTCAGGGCAAGCATGTGCTGTCGCAGAAACCCTTCGTTCTTGACCTTGGCGATGGCGAACGGCTGGTGCGACTGGCCCGCGCGCAGGGCGTGAAACTCGCCGTCAACCAGAACGGCCGCTGGGCCCCGCATCTGGCCTGGATGCGCGAGGCGGTGCGGGCAGGAGCGATCGGCGAGGTGCTGAGTGTTCACGTGTCGATCCATTGGGATCACGGCTGGATCGCGGGGACGCCGTTCGAGCGGATCGAGGACCTGATCCTGTACGATTTCGGCATCCACTGGTTCGATTTCGTCACCAGTATCACCGGCGACCGGGCACGGAGCGTTGTTGCGACGGCGGCCTTTGGCAAAGGCCAAAATGCGGCGGTTCCGCTGTTGGCACAGGCCTTGGTGCGGCTGGAGGGCGGGCAGGCCTCGCTGGTGTTCGACGGGGCGACGAAACATGGGCCTCGTGATACAACCTATATCGCGGGCAGCACCGGCAGCCTGGTCAGCGACGGGCCCGATCTGGGCCAGCAGGTGGTGACGCTGACCACCGTTGCCGGACGGGCGCAGCCAAGGCTCGAAGGCAGCTGGTTCAACGACGGGTTCCGCGGCGCGATGGGGGCATTGCTGGTTGCCATCGAAGACGATTGCGAGCCCGCCAACGGCGCCGGGGAAAACCTGCGCAGTCTGGCGCTGGCCTTCGCCGCCATCGAGTCGCGCCGCACCGGCCGCGAAGTTGCCGTTGGGGCCGCGACCCGGCTGCAGGTCTGAAAGGGAGGCGCAGATGACACGGGTTCTGGTGATCGGCTTGGGCAACATGGGCCGGGCGCATGCGCTGGCCCATCACCATGCGGGGTCGCAGATTGTCGGACTTGTCAACCGCTCCGAGGCGGATCTGCCAGAGCCGCTGCGCGGTTACCCGCAGTTTCGGACGTTCGCGGAAGGCCTGAAAACCCGACCCGACCTTGTGGTCATCGCCACCTATTCCGACAGCCACGCCGGGCTTGCCATCGCGGCGATGGAACAAGGCGCGCATGTCTTTGTCGAAAAGCCGCTGGCGACGACGGTGGCCGATGCCGAAAGGGTTGTGGCCAAGGCCATTGCGACCGGGCGCAAGCTGGTTGTGGGCTATATCCTGCGCCATCATCCCGCCTGGATACGGCTGATCGCCGAGGCGCGCGCTCTCGGCGGGCCCTTCGTGTTTCGCATGAACCTCAACCAGCAATCCAAAGGCCACGCATGGGAGGTGCACAAGGCGCTGATGCGCACCACCTCGCCCATCGTCGATTGCGGGGTGCATTATGTCGATGTGATGTGCCAGATCACCGACGCGCGGCCGCTGCGGGTGCAGGGCATCGGGCTGCGGCTTTCGGGCGAGATCGCGCCGGGCATGTACAACTACGGCCAGTTTCAGGTGGTGTTTGCCGACGGCTCGGTCGGCTGGTACGAAGCCGGCTGGGGGCCGATGATGTCGGAGACGGCGTTTTTCGTCAAGGATATCATCAGTCCGAACGGCGCGGCTTCCATCGTCGATGGCGACAAGGGTGCCTCGTCGGACATCGACGGGCACACGAAAGTGCGGGGAATACTTCTGCATCGGCCCGAGGGCGACCGGTTGATCGACCTGCCCGCCGAGCTGGGTCATCAGGGGCTGTGCGATGCCGAACAGGCTTTTGTCCTGCGGGCGATTGCCGAGGATATCGATCTGGGACGCCATATGCAGGACGCCGTCCAGTCGCTGCGCATCTGTCTGGCCGCCGATGACAGTATCCGCACCGGGCAGATTGTGATGCTGTAGCCGGGCATCGGGTGCTGGCTGAACGACCGGGCCCTGAACCCGCGCTTGCCATGGCGACGACGGCAACATGCCTTGCCTTGCCTCGCCTGGGCCGGAAGCGATCTCGACGGGTGCCAAAATTGGCTCGCGGCAAGTCAAGTCGTCGATCCTGTCAAACGACGGTTTCGCCGCCATCGACCACAAGGATCTGGCCGGTCATGTAACTTGACCGGTCGGAAACCAGAAACAACACCGATTCCGCGATTTCGTCGACCGATGCCCAGCGACCCATCGGCACCTTGTCGCGGATATAGGTGTCAATCTTGTCGCGACCGCCCATCTGGGCAATGAACGGGGCGTTGAACGGCGTGTCGACCCAGCCGGGGCAGAGCGCGTTGACCCGGATGCCGAATTTCGCATAGTCGCCCGCCATCTGGCGCGTCATGGCAATGACCGCGTGTTTGGTGGTTGTATAGGCGATCATTTCGCGGTCGTAGAGCACGCCGGAGCTGGACGATGTGTTCAGGATCACGCCGCGACCGGCCGCGCGCATATGCGGGATGACTAGGCGAGCGCCGAGAAAATGCGCGCGCACGTTGAGGTTCCAGGACCTGTCAAAGCCGGCAACCGAGACGTGCTCGAGACTGCCTGCAACCTGCGCGCCCGCGTGGTTGTGCAAGATGTCGATGCGGCCGTGCCGGGCGATGAAAGCCGCAAAAGCCGCCGCCATGGCGGTGTCGTCGGTCAGGTCGAAAACCATCGCTTCGGCGCTGCCGCCATTGCCGGTGATTTGCCGGACCGTTTCCAGGGCACCATCCGGGTTTCGATCGGCAACCCCGACAACCGCGCCTTCGCGGGCGATAATCCGGGCGGCCGCTTGCCCGATTCCCGAACCCGCTCCGGTAACAATTGCAACGCGATCTTGCAGGATCATTTGTGGTGCCTCTGCTAAAGTGACGAACACGGCCAAGCTAAGGCCAACGTCGGCTAACGGGCAAGTCAGCTTGCAAGACCTGATTGACAGCCGACGACGGCACGACACACTTGGGCGGGAGAGGAAACTGCAATGAACGATGCGACACGCCCGAACCGGTGGCGGCGCTATGCCGAATGGGACGAACGACCGCTGAGGCTGGACCGCTTTGCCAAGGAGGACCCGGCAAACGGATTTTCGGCTTTCAAGAGCCCGGCCGACCCAAAGCCTTCGGTCAGCGTCAGTGCGGGCAGGATCGCCAGCATGGACGGCGTTCTGGCCCATGATTTCGACATGATCGACGAATTCATCGCGCGGCACCATCTTGACGCCGCGGTCGTCACCGAGGCGATGGCGATGGACTCGGCTGACGTCGCGCGGATGCTGGTCGATATGAACGTGCCGCGCGCCGAATTGGTGCGCCTGGCGCATGGCATGACACCCGCCAAACTGGCCGATGTGGTTTCGCGCCTGAACGCACTGGAAATTGCCTTCGCTTATTCCAAGATGCGGGCCCGCAAGACGCCAGGCAATCAGGCGCATGTGACCAATGCCAAGGACGACCCGCTGCAACTGGCAGCCGACGCCGCCACGGCGGTGGCTTTCGGTTTTGACGAGATCGAGACAACGATGCGGGTGGCGCGAAATTCCTGGTCGAATGCTTTGGCCTGCGCGGTCGGGGCGTCGGTCGGGCGTTGGGGCACGTTGTTCCAATGTTCCAGCGAGGAAGCCGACGAGCTGGAAATCGGCATGGCCGGGTTCACCTCTTATGCCGAGACGGTTTCGGTCTATGGCACCGAGAAAAGTTTCACCGAC
>JAYTCN010000456.1:0-2850 GCA_043736475.1 Paracoccaceae bacterium | reverse complement strand
CCGTTCCGGTTACGAATATTACCAGACCGAGGTGCTGGCCCCGGTTCTGGGCGAGGTATCGGCGCGCGCCATCGGCCCAAAGCTGTTGAGCCGCTATGTTGAAGGCAAATACTCCATTCCACTTGCGGGGTCGGATTTGGGACGCAAAAGCCCCATCCAGCTGCGAGGCATGATGATCCACGGGCGCAAGAGTCCTCATCTTGCGCTGCTGACTGCACCGCGCAGTCAGCTTGGTCTGGGCAAACTGATCGAGCGTCATGCGCCAGGCCTTGCGCCCGTCATCAAGACTCCGGTGGCAAATCCGGAGGCCGTTCGGGCGGGCAAGCGGTTTGGCTTGGTGATCACCAGCCACAACAACGGCGACACCATCATTGATGCCATCCTGTCCGGCCTGAACCAGACCCTGCCTTTCGACGAAATTGTCGTGGTCGATGACAAATCAACCGATGGTTCGCTGGCGCTGATCAAAGTATTGGCCGAACAGTATTCCAGCATCACCGTGGTGGCGCTGGACAGTTGCCTTGGGCCCTCGGCGGCGCGCCATATCGGCATCACCCGGCTGAGCACTGAGTTTTGCACCCAGCTGGATGGCGACGATCTGTTCTGGCCGAGCAAGAACGCGGCCGAGGCGGCGGCGCTGGCTGGTGACGAAAACGCGGTGACCTTCAGCGATATCCTGTTGGTCACCGAAAAGGCCAGCCTGGTGCAAAGCACCGCCGCCTATGCCAGCGATGACCCGGAGCAAATCTTTGCGCGGCTGATGGCGCGCGCCAAGCAGATTCCGCGCGATCTGACCTTTGCCCGCGCCCGCTATTTCGAAGCGGGCGGTTATGACATGCTGGCCAAGCTCTATGAGGATTGGGATTTCAAGCTGCGGTTGGCAGCGTTGCCGGGTCTGCGCTGGCGGCGCGCTCCGGGGATTGCCGGCACTGTCTATAACCGGCTCACACCGGGCTTGTCCGGTCAGGAACCGGCGGTTCATGCCCGGTTCTTGCTGCTGATCTTTCTCAAAGCCCTGCGCCACCAACCGATAGCACCCGCTACCGCCCTGCAATCGCTGGCGGCGGCGACCGAGCCATTCAAGACCCACGATATTGTCATCGACGCCCGCAAATGGCTGGGAAAGCTGGTGGCGGCGGGGCAGTTCGACCCAGCGCAACTGGCGCGTTTTGCCGGATCGCGCCGAGTGCATGGGCTGACCGATGACGGGTTCCGCGATCTGATGCGCGCGCTTGCCGCCAGCGGCAGGCTGCCATCTGGCACAAGGCAGGTGGCAGCGGATAGCAGCCTCGCCTGGCAACCCTATTCCGGGTTTGTTCGCTGGCAACCGCAGCTCGACACCGACCGGGCAGGCCAGGCGCTGGCCCTGTTCACAGACGATCTGCTGGCGCCGTCCGGTCGCAGCGGCTTTGTCGAAATCGACCTTGCTGCACCGCTTGCCGGTCTGACGCTGGCGGCGCATTTCCCGCTGTCCGCCCGGAGCATTCTGGTTGAGGTCGCCGGGGTACGCCAGAAAACCCTTCTGGACCCGGTTGGTCTGGCGACCCGGCAATCGGTTTATGTGGCGCTGCCACTGGCCAAAGGCAAGTCATTGCTGCGCCTGGAAGTCGATCCCGCGCCCGGCCTTGACCCGACCCAGCCGCATTGGCTGCTGGCGGCCCTGTCGGGTGCCGGATCGCCCGCAGAAGGACCAGCAGCCGCGCAACGGCAGGTGTCGCCGTGACCCGCTTTTCCATCATCACCGTGGTGCGCAATGATGCCGTTGGCGTGGTGAAAACCCTGCAAAGCGTCTTTGCACAAACCCATGCCAACTACGAAGTGATCGTGCAGGATGGCGCCTCGACCGATGGCACCAGCGCTATCTTGTACGGCTTTGGCGATTGGATCGACAGTCTGGTGGTCGAGCGCGACGCAGGGATCTACGACGCGATGAACCGCGCGCTGGCCCGGGCCAGCGGCGACTGGGTGCTGTTCCTGAACGCCGCCGATTATTTCGTCAATGACCTCGTGCTGCAAACCGTCGCCGCCGCGCTGCGCGACGATGACGATATCCTTGTCGGCCAGCCGATCCGCGACGAGGATGGCAAAGTCCATCAATACCAGCCGCGGGATCGCTTCTGGGTCGGTTCGATCAACGACCATCAGGCCAGTTTCGTCCGGCGCGAACTGGCGCAACGCCTGGCCTTCAATCCGCGATTCAAAGTGGCGGGCGATCTCGATTTTTTCCTGCGCGCCCGCGATTTGGGGGCGCGCGACCGCTTTGTGCCGATCCCGATTGTCCGCAAACCCTTTGGTGTCGGCGCCTCGTCAGGCTTCATGGACCGCCTGCGCGAACGCGGGCCACTGTTGTTGGGCAAGTTCGAGGGTCAGTATCCCGTGCGCGAGACTTTGCGCGAACAGCTTGCGACCTATGTTAAAACCGAATTTGCTGTCGACCCGGCCATGATCCATGATTGGTCCTACGAGACTCTGGCGGCAGCGGTGACACGGTGGAATGAACGCCTGGAAAAGCAACCTGGAACTCCGTAAATCATGCTCTTTATAAAGACACTCATCGAAGGCGAAAATCATCCTTCTGGATAAAATTGAAAAGACCTGGTCAATTCAAACAGAATATCCCAACTGCGAGAAAAACTACCGCACCACTGACACTGACAAATATCGTTTGCTGTCGTATTCGCCCCAAATCGCTCCTTTGTTGGCCTTGCCATCGCCAATTCCAATTTCGATCACGTTGCGTTCACCGAATGGTTCAGGGGAATCGCGTTTGGGTCTGGGTGGTCGCGTCGAAGTTTTTTGACATAGAATTCCGGTATCGAACACGACGAGACACGCCTTTTGTTCTCAGTA